>CAVKYA010000284.1:0-3794 GCA_963660255.1 Bacteroidaceae bacterium
TCCTCTCCCTCTTCTTGTTGCCCTTCTTCGGCTCGAACTGGGACAGGTCAATCTTACCGAGAACCTTAAGCCCCGGTGTCGAACTTTCCTTTTCAGCCTGTTTCTCTTCCTTGACCTCAGGTTTGGCCTCCGGCTGTTGATGCTTGGCCTTTGCCTGCTCCTCTTTCTGTCTGGCGGCCGCGGCAAGTTTCCTCTCGTGCTTGCTCATCGGTCTCTCACCGCCTCGGTTCTCCTTTCCTGCAGCAGGGGTTGTCGGCTGAGGAACGGCTTCCTTGACGGTCTCGATTTTCTTGACCTCTGGCTGAGGCTTTGGCTCTGGCTTACTCTCGGTAGTCACCTCTTCCTTTGGCTTCTCCACAGGAGTCTCCTTCACCGGCTGCTCAACCGGTTCCGGCTTGACCTCAGGCTTAGGCTCGGGCTCTTTCACCGCTTCGACCACAGGTGTCTCCACGGCCGGTTCCGGTTGAGGCTCCGGCTTGCTCTCCGGCTGAGGCTCCGGCACGGTCGGCCGGGCAGTCTCAGGTTCCGGCTTCGGCTCCACCGGAGTGAAGATGGTTGTCTTTATGACAGTCTCCCTGACTGGTTCATATTCTTCCTCTTTGGCGCTTTCCTGCTGCTTCTTGGAGGTCTTCTCCAAGATCTCATTGAGTTTGATGTCAACTTTTTCCGAAGCTTTCTTGAGCTCCAGATCCTTTCCGAACTGCTTTTCGATCGCAGGGAGATGCTCGTCTGAAATCTTGGCGTTCGGGTTGGCTTCGACCTCAACCCCCTTGCTGGACAGGAAGTCCACAAGGTTCTGAAGTCCGATGTTGTAAGTTCTTATTATTTTATTTAGTCTGATTTCTGCCATATTCAACCCCTTTAAATTTATGATTGTCCGCTGTCCGCCTTGGACTTCTACTCTTCAAATTCAGCCCTCAGGATCTTGAACACCTCTGCCACTGTCTCGTCCTCAAGGTCAGCCCTCTTGGCGATGTCCTCAGGGGTGAACGCGAGCACGCTCTTGGCCGTGTCGCATCCTATCGCCTCCAGACGGTCGATGACCCACTGGTCGATCTCGTTGCTGAACTCGCTGAGGAGTACGTCCTCCTCTTCCTGTGTCTCGTCCTTAGGAAGCTCTCTCCAAACCTCGATCTCCCTTCCGACAAGCATTCCGGCCAGTTTGATGTTGCAGCCACCGCGGCCGATACCCTTCTTGACCTCGTCAGGCTGCATGTAAACCTTGATCTTGTCCTCTTCCGAGTTGCCGAGGTCGATTGATGAGACCCTTGCAGGATTGAGAGCCCTCTGGATGAGAAGCTGAGTGTTGTTCGTCCACTGGAGCACGTCGATGTTCTCGTTGCGGAGCTCGCGCACGATGCCGATGATCCTGGAGCCCTTCACACCGATGCAGGCTCCGATCGGGTCGATCCTCTCGTCGTAGGACTCAACCGCCACCTTGGCGCGCTCGCCAGGGACACGGACAACTTTCTTGATGGTGATAAGGCCGTCGAATATCTCAGGCACCTCATGCTCGAAGAGTTTCTCAAGGAACTCGTTGGATGTTCTGGAAAGGGTGATGTAAGGGGTGGTGTTGTTCTTCATCTCCACGCTCTTGATTATGGCGCGGATGGTGTCGCCCTTCTTGAATCTCTCACCCGGAATCTGCTCGGCCTTAGGCAGATGCAGCTCGTTGTTGTCATCGTCAAGGATGATGACCTCCTTTGACCATGTCTGGTAGATCTCTCCGGTGAAAATCTCGCCGACCTTGTCGGAATACGCCTTGAAGACATTCGCCTTGTCGATGTCCATGATGCGGCCCTGGAGGTTCTGCCTGATGTTCAGGATTCCCCTTCGGCCGAATGACGCGAGGGAGAGCTTCTTGGTGTAAACATCGCCGATCTCGTAGTCGTCGTCCCCTGTCTCGGCCTTGATCTGGTCGAGGGTGATCTGCGTGTTAGGGTTCTCAACCTCCTCGACGATGTCGAAGTTCTGGTAGATCTCGCAGTCTCCCTTGTCAACGTTGATGATGACGTCGAAATTGTCGGCTGAACCGTAAGTCTTGGCGATCTGGGTGAGGAACACGTCCTTGAGCACACCCATCATCACAGGTCTGTCGATGTTTTTCTCTTCCTTGAAGTCCTTGAAGGCGTCAATCAGAGTGATTTCTTCTTTCTTTTCCATGTTTATATTCTTAATATCTTATTTCTTGAACACAATATGCGGCGTGACGGAGTTGATCTCCCCGAATCCGAAGCGGTCCTCATGCTCCACGAGTTCCTTTTTCTTCTTGCCCTCCACAGTCTCTTTCTGTGAATATCTCAGGCATATTCCCGCCTCATCCGCCTCCGTGAGGACTCCGACGATCTTCTTCCCGCCTTTCAGCCTTGCCTCCACAGCCGAACCTATCGCCTTCTCGTATTGCCTGAGAACCTTGAACGGCTGGTCAAGACCGGCGGAAGTGACTGTAAGTGAATAGTCCTCCGCGTCCCTGTCGAAAGCCGCAAGAAAAGCGTCGTTCACGCTGACGCAATCCTCAAGGTCCATGTCGCCAACCTCTTTCTCGATGGTGAGCACGATGTCGTTGTCATTGCTGACCGTCACATCCACAATGAAACACCCACGGGCTTTCACAGCCTCTTCGATGCCGGAGATTATCTGTTCTTTCCGCATAAAATCCTGGTTTTACAAAACAAAAGATAGGAGACGCTTTCGTCCTCCTATCTCTCACAACGATGCAAAGATAAGAATATTTTAGTGAATATGAAAATAAATTGCTTTCTTTGCATTCCGTAATTGGAAATTGTAGATTAAAATTGCCAGTATAAGATGGAATTTACCGCAAAGCAATTGGCGCAGGTCCTCAAAGGGACAGTTGAAGGTGATCCACAGGCGACTGTGACATCATTCGCCAAGATCGAGCATGGAAAACCGGGGCAGTTGTGCTTTTTCGCCAACCCCAAGTATGAGAAATATGTTTACACCTGCAGGGCGAGCGTCCTTCTTGTCAACAAGGATTTCACTCCGAAGGAGGCCGTGACATCGACCATGGTCAGGGTCGATGACGCCTACAAATCGCTCGCCGACCTTCTTAAATATGTCTCCACACAAAAACGTACGGACAAGAGACACAGAGGTTTCCGTTCGTCTTGGTTCCTGACAACCAAATTCGGTAAAAAGGTTTATCTTGGAAGTCACTCATACGTCGGACACCACGCCAAGGTTGGGGACTACACCAAGATCTACGAGAACGTCTATGTCGGCGACAACACCGTGATCGGCTCACACTGCATCATCTACCCGGGAGTCGTCATCTATCCGGGAATGGTCATCGGTGACAACGTGATCATCCACGCCAACGCTGTCATCGGTTCCGACGGATTCGGCAACGCCCCGCTTCAGGACGGTACCTGGGAGAAGATCGAGCATATCGGCAACGTCATCATCGGCGACAATGTCGAGATCGGCGCCGGCACGACGATCGACAAGTCCGAGATGGAATCCACCATCATCGGCAACGGCGTGAAGATCGACAATCTCTGCCAGATAGCCCACAATGTCCAGATCGGCGACAACACCGTGATGGCGGCCCAATGTGGCATCGCAGGCTCCACCAAGATCGGCAAGAACTGCATTCTCGCCGGTCAGGTAGGCATAGCGGGACACTTGAATATAGCCGACAACACCACGATCGGAGCCCAGTGCGGAGTCATAGGCAACATCCGCAAGCCCGGCCAGGTCCTCCTCGGCTCCCCGGCTCTCCCTCTGAAGAACTACCTCCGCAGCTACGCTGTCTTCAAGCGTCAGGGCGAGGA
>CAVKYA010000285.1:0-3790 GCA_963660255.1 Bacteroidaceae bacterium
GGTACAAAGAACGAAAGCAATTCACAACCGGCAACCATATCCAAGCAATAAAGCGGAGGCTGTAAATCAACCCAAAGGTACAAAGAACGAAAGCAATTCACAACTTATAATCAGTATGAAAGTCCTCAGGCCAAGCTGTAAATCAACCCAAAGGTACAAAGAACGAAAGCAATTCACAACCGAACCCGAATTGACGGCGCGGCAGCTGGCGCTGTAAATCAACCCAAAGGTACAAAGAACGAAAGCAATTCACAACTGCCAATGATATTGGCAATGCATATAAGGAGCTGTAAATCAACCCAAAGGTACAAAGAACGAAAGCAATTCACAACTCGCCGATTTGCTTCTTATCTTCTTTTTGGCTGTAAATCAACCCAAAGGTACAAAGAACGAAAGCAATTCACAACCGTCGGTTGACGTGAATAGGGGATACTGGCTCTTGGCAATGTCGTTGCGATTACGAAACGCTTTCAGTCTATTGTTTAACAAAAGGGGCTGTAAGGCACATTGCCGTGAAAATCTTGCTCCTTAGGCTTCGAGTTTTTCAGCCCGATATGGCTTCTGGGAATATAGACACGTGATGTGGCTGAACGCATTTTGTAAGATGCTTACCGTTAGAAGAGTACTTCACGTGACCTCCCGAAGCATATAAATGAAGAATCTTGTCCATAGATAGATAGTATGGCCACAGTGCTCTTCCCCGACCCGAGCCAAATGTCTTAGATGGTACACCAGAAGCGAGTTTCCTGTACCAATGGCGTGATTTATTGCGTTTGGTACACGGAAAGGCACTCCGCTGTACGTTCTCCGTCCCACAAAGTCCGATGGGCTTCCCGTTCCTTTACGAGTGAGCAACTATGCGCACCTAAAACGTCATTGACGTGATATCCAGTAAGTTGCTCTTCCAGGTGTGAGCATATTCGCACACCTATGAGTCAGTGGCTTGGTCACAACGCCTTCCATTGGCATCCAACTCTTCCAAGTGTGAAAAAACGCATATACCTAAACCATTATCTGTTTGATGGTAAATGAGTTGATATTCTAGGTGTGAAGAAATTCGCACACCTGAGCGTTACGGACATATTATGGAATGATATGTGGAACCTTCGAGCCGTACCATATTGTGTTTGGCTGGTCTTGAAGGCACCGCATTAATAACCCCAGTTATCTTTGAGAGTTCTTATAATGTTGTCCACTATAATCTGGACGTTGGAACGACACGGTGAGAGTTAGTCAACAAGTTGATAATTACCAAGGAATCTCCTGTAACTACCGGAACAGCCGGTCGATGTCCTTGACGGTGTGGGGGAGGGCGAAGACCACGACGCGGTCGTAGGGCTCGATGCGGGTGGAGCCGATGGCGATGTAGGAGTCACTGCCTCGGATGAGGCCGCCGATCACGGCGTCTTTCGGGAACGAGATGTCTTTGAGGGTGCCTTTGGTGATGGCGCTGCCGGGAGCGACGGTATATTCAAGAACCTCGGCGTCGGTGCCGCTCATGTACTTGACCAGACGGGCTTTGCCGCTGAGGGTGAACTTGAAAAGGCGGCCGGCGGTGATGAGTTTCTTGTTGATGACGGAGTCCACGCCCATCTCCTCGGCGAGATGGATGTACTCGATGTTCTCGACCTCGGCGATGGTGCGGTCAACCCCGAATTTCTTCGCCACGACGCAGGCCAGCACATTCGCCTCGTCGTTGCCGGTCAGAGCCAGGAATGCGTCGTAGTCTTTGATTCCTTCCTCAAGTAGAAGATCCGAGTTCCTGCCGTCGCCGATGACCACGATCACATTGTCCGGAAGTCTCTCTGACAGAATCATTCCGCGTTCCTTGTCCCGCTCCAGAATCTTCACGGAGCTGATTTTCCGGCTGAGTCTCGCGGCTACCAGCTCGGCTATGTCCGAGCCGCCGAGAATCATCACCTTATCGATTTCTATGTTGCTTTTGCCGAGGAACTTCATCAGGAACGCCATACCCTCACGCGTGGCGATGATGAACACCAAGTCGTTGAACATAAACTTGGTGTCGTATTTCGGCATAATGGTCTTGCCGCCACGGGAGATGGCGATCACGCGGAACTGAAGTTCGTCGCTCGTGGCGATGGCGGCGAACTCTGCGAGTTTCATATCCAGAAGAGGGGAGTCCTCCTCCAGTTTGAACACCTCGACCTGAAGCTTTCCACGGGCGAAATCCATCGACTCGGTCGAGGATGAATGCTTGAGAAGATCGAATATCTCATCGGCGGCGAGCCTCTCGGGGTAGAACATCAGCTCGATGCCCATCTGCTTGAACAGCAGCTTGTTTTCGGCGGAAAGAAAATCGTTGTCGTCAATCCGGGCTGTCACTTTCTTGGCACCGAGGTTCTTCGCCAGAAGCGCGCTCACAAGATTCACGTCCTGAGGCACGAAAGGCACGACGGAGATGAACAGGTCGGCGTTCTGCACTTCGGCCTCACGCATCACCCTCAGCGAGGATGGCGCTCCCTCAATGGCGATCACATCGGCGATGGCGCTGATGTTGGCAAGCCTCTGCGGATCGTTGTCAATGACAGTTATGTCATTGGCCTCCAGACTCAGCATCTTCGCCAGATGTGAACCTACCTCTCCCGCTCCTTGAATGACGATTTTCATACTATCGAAATTTACACGAACTTCCTTAAATATTCAAAAATGCCGTTTCCCTTGATCATCGCCAGCGGTACGATCCACTCCGGGAAAAGCGACGGAACATCAATCCGGCGGTGAGTGTCGGCATATTCCTGAATCTCTTTGACATCAGGTTTGGTCTGAAGCCGCCGGAACTCCTTGTGTGCCTCCCAGACCGCCTTGAAGCAGTCCTTCTTCCCGGTCAGCAGATAGACTAGCGCGGAACATCCGTCCAGACACATTCTTATGAATATGGTGCCTCGGGCGCGCCTGCAAGCCTTCACTGCCGCCTTTTCCGGCGTGAGCTCCCTCACTTCCTGCAATGAATATGTCTTCGCGAGGTTGTTCTGTAGCATCAGGAGGTTGTTCCGGTAGTTCAATTTCAGCTTCCACGGGGAGTCGTTCGGCAGCGTGCCGCCTCCAAGATGCCAGACAACCGACTGTGGCACAACGAATATGCTCTTCCCCTCCAACTGGAGTCTCCAGCAGAGGTCGATCTCCTCCATATGGGCGAAGAACCTGTCGTCCAACCCTCCCATCTTTGAATATTCTGTCTTGCGAACCATAAGGCAGGCACCCGTGGCCCAGAAGACTTTGGCCGGAGAGTCGTACTGTCCGGAGTCTTTCTCCACTCTTTTGAGAACCCTTCCTCGGCAGAACGGGTAGCCGAAACGGTCCAGAAGACCGCCGGCCGCCCCGGCATATTCAAAACTGTCCTTGTCGTACCACGAATGGAGTTTCGGGGCGCAGGCTGCGCAGTCGGGGTGACTGTCCATCCAGTCGATGAGCGGTTTCAGCCAGTCCTTCGGGACTTCAATGTCGGAGTTGATCAGGACAAAATATTCAAGATCTCCGGCATCCGGCAACTCGCAGACAGCCTTAAAGGCTCTGTTGTAGCCGCCGGTGAAGCCGTAGTTCCTGTCCAGACGGATCTGTCGTACCGAAGGGAACTTCTCGGACAGCATCTCCATAGAGCCATCCGTGGAGGCGCTGTCCGCGACAATGATCTCCGCCCCGCCCGTGGCCGAGGCCAGCAGACCGGGCAGGAAACGCTCAAGATATTCCTTTGTGTTCCAATTCAGTATGACGACAGCCGTGCGCATATTCATTGATTAGTCTTTGTGGCACTCGCCGTTGCCGTGGCAGC
>CAVKYA010000286.1:0-1659 GCA_963660255.1 Bacteroidaceae bacterium
CAAGCTGCTCAGAGACATAGCCTTGAATATTCAGAAGCGAGTCTATGCGCTGATAATCAGCCTCTGTCAAGTACAAAGGATAAGCGGACATTACCTCATTCATCATCCCGAACGCCATTCCGCTATCCACGGTGATCTGCCTTTGCGGAACCATTCCAGTGGAATCCACGGCATCAAACACGACCTCGAAATCGTGAATCGCCTCGGAAATCTCATCCTCACCGGCCTCAGAGCCATCCTTGGCGGAGAAAATCAGGATGATGTTGTTCTTTTTGCCAAGGGCATTGTAGGCTTCGGAATATTTCGAACTTTCCTCGTCGCTCGGCAGGAATCGGGAGATGTCCTCCTCGTAATGAAGCCTTGAGGCAAGGAACAAGCAGACAGCCGCAAGCAGGACCGACAGCAGGGCCGCCAGCCATTTTCTTCCGCTGAAGAAGTCATAGATTCTTAGAAAAAAGTCCGTCACTCCGCTTCGCTACAATAATCTCACGAAGATACTCATTTTTTACGAAGCAGCCGAGAAGGCAGACCGTAAAAGATGGCAAGAACGCACAAAACCGTGTTCAGGACGCTGATTCGAAAAAAATCCCAGAACGGTCTGAAATGTGTGACACGCTCCCCTTCCGGCGGATAATAGACTCGAATCCCGACAGGACGCATCCGGACCCCTTTCCAGCATTGGAACACAAGGAGCTCAAGCTCGGCCTCATAGCGGTACGTCAGCAGATGGAGTCCCCCTATGCGGTTCAGTTGGTAGAGACGGAATCCGGACTGGGTGTCAGGAAGATCCACTCCTGTCTGGAGTCTGAACCAGAAATTCGAGAACTTGTTGGCGAATGTGTTGCCACCGGGCATATTCTCCATCTGAAGATTGCGGCTGCCGACAAGCATCGCATCCGGATGCTCTTTGGCCTCGGCTGCGAACTCCGGAATGTCCTCCGGGAAATGCTGGCCGTCAGCGTCAATGGTTATGGCTCGCTCAAATCCACGGGCCTTGGCTTCTTTAAAACCGGTCTTGAGTGCGTAACCCTTCCCTCTGTTTTTCTCATAGCGGATGACCACTGCGCCGAGTTCTGCCAAAGAATCGGACGATCCGTCTGTGCTGCCGTCATCGATGACGATCACGTCTTTACAGAACTTTAATGTTCTCTGTACCACATCCTTGACTGCTCCAGCGTTGTTATAGACAGGAACTATGACACAGGTCTTTAAATCCTTTGGGATGGTCACTTCGACAGGCTCAGTGACCGGGTTTGGTTCAGCGACCGGTTCCGACCTCACCTGCTGAACCATCGTGGCGGTCGCTGAGCCTGTCGAAGCGACTGTGGTTCGGCAGGGCTCACCAACCATGGTTCGACAATGCTCTTCATCGGTCACTGAGCTTGTCGAAGTGACCGCCACAGGGCAATCCTCACAGAAATATTCAAGACTCATCCTTGAAAAGACCTTTTCCTCCGAGCGGACTGTGAGTTCCACTTTCAGAAGGCCATCAGACTCAATCAATTTTGTGAATGAATATGCCACCTCGGCTCCGGGATAAAGCGGCTCCATAAATTTAAGATCGCTTACCCGTGCGAGAGTCAGTGATTTACCAAGATGGCTTTCAAGCAGTTCCGTGGCGACACGGATCTGCACGGCACCAGGGGTGATCGGATAGTC
>CAVKYA010000286.1:2423-3784 GCA_963660255.1 Bacteroidaceae bacterium
CAGACTAATCAACAACAAAAACCTTCGCATCAACCGTCTTGTTATATTCAGCGTTCAAGATGGAAATCACCGTCTCGCCGCTGTTGTCAACCAGATCCACCTCGTTGACTTTCAAATCCTTGCCGAAATGCAGACGAACAATCCTGAACATCTGCTTCATCTCCTTTTTAAGCGGCTCCAGCTCAGCGACATAGCATCCGCCGTCAAGAAGCATCCGCACATTGAAGTCTCCACCTCCCGACAGACCCTGCCCGGTGATGCTGTTCATTATTATCCTCGCGATGGACTTGAAAAGCCTGTTCGAGTTCACATCCATCTTGCTGGAGGTCTGGCTGCTCTGCAGAAGCACCTTCTCCTTGTTCAGAATGAAAAGATAGGTGTACGGAGAGACATATTCCCACCTCAACATCCCGTCGGCAAACCACATCTTTCCGGTCGAGACCATCTTCTCCTGAAGGATGGCTATGTCCTTGACCTGCCTGAAATCAGCCGTGAGACTCTTTATTCCGGCGCAGGACGCATTGATCTTTTTGAAGGCCTCGGCTGCCTGCTCCTCTGTAAGCGGCTTATAATCCGCTCCCCAAGCTGACATAGAGGTGCAAAGCAGCGCAAGGCCGATGAATATTATCCTTAAACTTCTCATAATCACTTAGCTATAAACACGCAGCCGCTGATGATCAGAAACACTCCGATCCACCTTGTGGCGGGAATATTCTCGTGAAAAATGAATATGGCGGCCAACATCCCGAACACATAGCTCAGGCTGATCATCGGGTAGGCCATACTGAAAGGGAATCTCTTGAGGATGTACATCCACAGGACCGTGCCTCCGGCGTAGCAAAGTCCGCAGCCTAGAAACCACCAGTTCACCAGCAGACGACCGAAGAACGCCCACGTCCACTCAAAGCTGCCCATCTTCTCAAGGGCAAACTTGAGAAGAACCTGACCTCCGGAAAGCAGGAGGCTCTGGGCGACGGACAGTGTCAGCAGTCTCCACATAGGCTTTTGAGATAAACCAGTCCGACATCCTCCCCGGCATCGTTAACAACGAGGATGTCCTTGTCAAGGCCTTTGGCGATCCTCATCGCGGCCTCGTAGATTCCGAGACCTGAAGTCGAGAAGCATTTGCCGAAGAGATTGAAATAGTCGGCGCTGCGGATTACGCGTGAGGCATTATATTCATTGACAAGGAATTCCAGATTTGTTGGAGAGTGGAGGATTTGGACGTCAGCGAGTTCGCAGAGAGGTCCCTTCGACAGGCTCAGGGACCGGTCGGTCGAGAGCACCATAGCTGAAGAGGCCTCGGCGGCCGTGGCCGTGCCGTCAAAGTACCCAGCACCTTTCAGAAGATCATAGGTAGC
>CAVKYA010000287.1:0-3776 GCA_963660255.1 Bacteroidaceae bacterium
AACACTAAAAACGAATTCGATATGAAAAATCTAAATCCGACGATAGAACTGGAGAGGATTCTTGGAGGACAGATCTATGACGCGTTGCAGGGAGGTGTTGTCGAGGCAGTGCTCAAAAAAGCCAAGTTGAACAGCGGGGACGACTACTGGAGAAGCAATATGGAAGGGCACAGCATCAAGATCACAAAGCCGTTGCTCAAGGATCTTTACGGATTGTGCGAAGAGGTGAAGGACAGGCTTGGTTTCGAGGAGCCGGTCGATTTCTATGTGACGGGAGACTCCACGGTCAATGCCTTCTCGGTGGCCTCGGCCGAGGAAGGGATGCCGCATATTATCAATCTGAACTCTTCGCTGGTCAGCCTGATGACAGAGGACGAGCTGCGCTTTGTGATCGGACACGAGCTCGGCCATCTGATCAACAAGGACAGCGCGCTTCAGAGGCTGATAATGTTCGTGTTCCCGCCAGACAACACGACACCACCGATGACGTTGCAGTACAAGATCCGTCTGCACAACCAGTTGGCCGAGCTTGTGGCCGACCGCTATGGATATATGGCTGTCGGAAAGGTGGAGCCTTGCGTGACGGCGTTCTTCAAGATGGCCTCCGGGCTGGATCTCGCCAAGATGAACGTAAGTATGGAGGCTTTGCTGGAGGACAACAGCCGGCATCTGGACTATTTCCTAAAGGACAAGGGGCTTAACCGGGCGTCTCATCCGGTCAATCCGATCAGGGTGCAGGCCCTGAGCCTGTTCGCCGGAGCGAAATCCGAAGCGGAATTGTCGGAAGGTATGGATTCCCTGATCTCCATCCTGATGAAGGTCGGAAATTCCCCGATTGATGAATATATGGCCGACTTCATCGCGTCCGCCGGACTGATTGTGGCCGGAGCTGACAATGAGGTCACGGATGAGGAGATCAACCACATCATCAGCACATTGGCTCCACTGACGATATTCCCGCGCGTATATCTTGAGGAGATAGCCAAAGGCGATGTCGGGGAGATATTCTCAAAGGCGGTTTCCGCGATTCTGGAGATCGATCCGGGAATGCGTGAGGCGATGCTGCGCTATGTGATGTCTTTGGTGCTGTCCGACAAGGACATAGCCGAAGGCGAGGTCGATTTCATCTACACGTTCGGAGCCAACCTTGGTTTCGGGGAGAAGGAAATCTCCACGATGTTCGCCGAAACCATCCAGCGGGAATATATCCCAAGCCTGAACTCGATCTGTTAGCTTGAATATCCCCAATAGCCCGACTCACCGACACCTTATTTTTGCACTTTCACGATTTTTGCATAACTTGCCGAGGTTTTAGTTAGAAAGTTAGAAAGAAGGTTTATGTAGCCGGACCCGTGGGACAGAATCGCACGGCAGGGTGATGGGGACATCGCCCTGTTGGTTTTATTCTGCACATACGGGGACGGCGGCATCAAAATGTTAGTGGGAGGCTTAGTGTAATGGCATCCAAGCAATTCGGGCACAATGAGATCGATATGCTTCACGGACCTTTGCTCGTGAAGATTCTGACATTCGCGCTGCCGTTGGCGGCAAGCAGTGTCCTTCAACAGTTGTTCAACTCTGTGGACGTGGCGGTTGTGGGACGGTTCGCAAGCAGTGAGGCTTTGGCAGCGGTGGGGAGCAACGCCCCTGTCATAAACCTGCTCATCAATCTGTTCGTGGGAATCTCGATGGGAGCTAACGCAATCATTTCCAACCACATCGGACAGAATGACAGAGACAGGATCCGCAGCGCCGTGAGCACATCGGCCGTCGTCGCCTTGTTCAGCGGAATATTCCTGATGGCTCTTGGAGTGACGGTCGCCAAACCTGTCCACTCGATGATGGGTACGCCGGTGGAAGTAACGAATATGGCCGTGTCCTACCTGCGGATCTACTTTCTGGGAATGCCGTTCATTATGATATTCAATTTCGGATCGGCGATCCTGCGAAGCCTCGGAGACACAAAGCGGCCGCTTTACATTCTGATTGCCGCCGGCATTCTGAACACCGTCCTCAACTTGCTGTTCGTCATCGTGTTCCATATGGGAGTGGAAGGAGTGGCGATAGCGACCGGGATTTCCAACCTGTTCAGCGCGGCGATGGTGGTGTCAATCCTGCTCAAGGAGGAAGAGCCCTACAGGCTGCATCCGGACAATATGCGAATCCAGAAAGAAGAGCTTTCGCATATGCTGGAGATCGGAGTGCCGGCCGGACTGCAAGGAGTCGTATTCTCAATATCCAATGTCATAATCCAGGCCAGCATAAACAGTTATGGATTCAACGCGGTGGCAGGATCGGCGGCGGCACTGAATTTCGAGCAGTACTGCTACTATGTCATCGCCGCCTTCAACGGAGCCGCCATCAGCTTCGTCGGACAGAACTACGGAGCCGGGAATATGGATCGTGTCAAGAGGATATTCTTGATCTGTATGGGATTAGGTACGGTGTCCTGCGCCGCTCTCAACTGGATTTTCGCAGGTTGGTCCGACTTCTTCCTCGGATTGTTCACTGACTCGGAGGCCGTCAAGGAGTTCGGAACGATCAGGATGCGCACCGCACTGGTGCTTCAAGGTCTGGCCTGCCTCTACGAGATTCCCGGATCCGCCTTGCGTGGAATGGGCCGGTCGATGCTGCCGACTCTGCTGACGGTGTTCGGAACCTGCCTCCTTCGCATTGTCTGGGTCTATACCATCTGCCCGGTCTGGAAAGGGTTCCACGCCCTGATGTTCGTCTATCCGGTTTCCTGGACCATCACCGGCATAATGGTGATGACCGCTTTCATCGTCACATTCAAAAAGATCCGGAAGAAAGCCGAACTCTCCGGAGCGGCATAATATACACGGCCAAGGAATATACCCTCCAGCTCACAAGAAAGAGAAAAATCAAGGGTCTGACCCAAAAGTCGTTGGCCAGACCCTTTTATATTCATAAAAGCTTCTTATAAGTTGGTTGGTTTGAAGATTTTTCGCCCCCAAAAACACAGCAACTTATTACTTTGACGGAGTCGCCATAAGGACGAGGAACCAGATCTGGCCGATGAGAGGGATGAAATTGATGAATATCCACAGCCAGCTCTTGCCGATGTCGTTCAGACGGCGGACAGCCACCGCAATGGATGGCAGAAGCAGGGCGAGAGAGAGCAAGCCATAGACGATGTTCAGAAGAATCACGATCAACTTGAGCTTCGCGAAGATGGCGCCCAGGATGCTGAAGGCGAAACCGATGAGGACTACCGCAAGAGCGAACTGCCAGAACTCCGAACGGTCGGCTCGGCCGTCGAACTTCACATACTTGTTCAGGACAACGTCCTTGAAATTAGCGACGATGTCGTTTACAAAAGAACTCATAATATTACAATTTATAATTAAACGTGTACCAAATTGTGTGTATTTTCAGTCCATCTGGACAATATCACAAATATAGCAATTAATTTGTTATGGCATTGTTTTGGCAAGAGGGTTCTTTTGACTATATTTGTAGAATAAGGAAATTCAACACATAATTATAGATGGAAAACAAGCTACAGGAACTGACTGACAAGCTCTACAAGGAGGGTCTGTCAAAAGGTAAGGAAGAGGGTGAGGCCATCCTCGCCAAGGCCAACGAGAAGGCCGCCGAAATCATCGAGGAGGCCAACAAACAGGCCGAATCCATTCTCAAGAAGGCTCAGAAATACGCCGAGGACTACAAGACCAAGGTTGAGGGCGACGTGAAGATGGCAGCCGTCCAGAGCATCCAGGCCACCAGAAAGGACATCGAGAACCTTATGGTCGGCA
>CAVKYA010000288.1:0-3770 GCA_963660255.1 Bacteroidaceae bacterium
GGATCTTCGACTTGAACGGCACACCCCAGACATCCTTTCCGTTCTCGTCCCGCAGACATATCGACAGATGGCTGTTCTGGTAAAGCGTGTTGATCTTCCCGGTGGAGCTGTTCATCACCTTATATGGACCTTCCGGCACGTTCACAGTTGTGTCTCTTTCTGACACTGAGTTAGGAACGCTTCCCTTGCTCACCAGAATCCTGTCCAGATTGAAATCCAGACTCACTTTGCTGCCTTCCGCTGCAGCGGAGATCACGATCGGGACGTACGACGCTCCCTTTAGGATATTCCTGCATCCTTTCGCCATAATCGGACTGAATGTGGCGTCGAGCAGGTTCGGATCCTCGCTGAGAGAGTGGTACACCCACGCGCAGCAGTTCCTCTGTGGAACCCTGTCCAAACCTTCCGTTCCGAAACGGGCGGCCAAAGTCTCCTTGATGAAGTCTGATTTTGAATATTCCTTAACGCAATCCGCCGCTCCCATCACAATCCAACCTCCTGCCAAAGCGCAGGTGTCTTCCTCTTCCGCTTTGAATATATTCCCGAATATGGTAGGGGCGAATCCGGTGCATTTCATCCCGCTGACATTGTCCGCTTTCTGCTTGTTTCCGGGGCGCAGCATCAGAATCTGGCGAAGCTTTTCGCCAAAATGCAGGTTTATCAGAGATACTTCCTTGATGTCCAATGATTTCGCCCATTCCTCAGCGTTCTGCCCGAATTCCTTTTTCTGGGCAGCCAGTATGGCTTCGAACTTGTCGAGCCGGCTTCTGGAATCAAGGTAATTCCTGTATGCCTTTATGTAGGAAGTGATGTTCCCTATCGGAAGATCGATGATGAAATCCACGTTTGATGGGACTGCCTCGGCGATTTTCACCTCGGAAGAGCCGGCGTGGGTGAGTATATTCAAGTAATATGACGGTTCGTTTGAGTAGAGCAGGGTGCCTCGCATCGCGACTCCGGCATCTGAGCGTTTGGTTATGCTGAAGGCTGTCCACTCCGCCAGTTCCTTGAAGAAATTTCTGGATTTGCGGTGCTTCTTTGCGAAATAGGCACCGATGATGTTGTCTGTGTAGGCGTTGGAGAAGAAAATGACATCATCGCCAGTCGTTGCGGAAGCGATTTCCGAGAATCCGTTCGCCTCAAGGATGCTGTGTCCTTCCTCCAAATGTCTTATGGAAGAGTTTATTATGGTTTCTGATGTGGAGATCAGAAGAAGATCGCCATTGATTCTTGTAATGAGCCTTGAGGAATCGGCATCGGCCATAAGCCTGCGGAAATCCTCGGTTGTGTCAGCGATGGCCTTTCCTGCGTCTATGATCATAAGCGGAGGAAGATCCTTGCTGTAATGCACGGAGACGATGGCTTGGGCTTTTTTGAGGCTGCTGTATCGGTTCGAGGTGATCCTGTTGAATTTCCCCGATGTCAATTCGCAGAAGACGGACACTGAGTCGCCGAGATATTCGCAAAGCCTTCCAAAATTCTTGGCACAGAAAACGATGGCGGCGTCAGACGGTACCGCTTTCACAAGTTGGTGTGTCTCTATAAAGCGGGAATCTCCAGCCTTGACGCTGTCTGAGGAACCTGAATATAATTTCACAACAGCAAGGGCGATTCCTCCTATGAGAACCACCGCTGCCGCGATCAATATGGTCAGTGTCTTTCTGTTCATCAGCTATATTGACAAATATACGCAATATTATTGAGCAACGAACAAATATACGATGTTTCCTGTCTGTCTTGCCGGTGCGGTTCCGGATGCGGAGAACCGGGAGAGCCTTGCCGCCCTTATCGCAAAATCCCTCAAGCATTTGTCGTCAGAGGAAACCTCATCCTGAATTTTTGCGTTCAGAACCTTTCCAGACGGGTCCACAGTGATGATGACCGTGACGTGGCCGGCTCCAAGACACCTGTAGGCCGGTATCGAGAGCTTGCTGGCCTTTCTGCCGTCAAGTTCGTAGGAGACGACGGAAGGCCCTTTGTAGGATGATTTCTTCTGCTCCTCTTTTGGCTGGCTTGGTTTGCTGACTGCTGCGTAGTCCTCGTCCGGCTCATCGAACTTCGGGCCGTTCTTAAGATCCTGCGCCAATTTCTCGGCATCCTTGTAGAGTTCCTCCGCGTTGGTGTTGCGGTCATCTTTGAGAGTGCCCCTGTCCACGGCCACATTCCTGACAGGCACTCCTGCAGCCTCAGCCAGCATACGGTCAAGCCTTTCGCTGACCTCTTCCTTAAGATTGCGCTCCGCCTGCTCCTTCTCAACCTTCTCCTGCTTGGAGAAGTCAAGCACGAATGTGTTCTCTCTTTTCAACGCGGATGAGATCTGGCAGACAAGCAACACGATCAGCACCGCCAGATGGAATATGACGGTAATATACAATCCTGCCTTGTCGTCGCTCTTCATAGCATTGATTTTCTTTGGAATATTCCCGAATCTCAGATCGCGGCCTATTCGGCTTTAGCCAGTTCCTTCTCCCTTAGAGACTTCTCGATTGTGGCCGAGATGATGTCGATGGCCACCTTGTTGTGCCCTCCTTGCGGGATGATGATGTCCGCATAGCGCTTGCTCGGCTCTATGAACTGTAGGTACATCGGCTTGACCGTCTTGGTGTACCGCTCGATGACGGTCTCCACAGTCTTTCCCCTTTCAAGAATGTCCCGTGCCATCACCCTCATCAGGCGGTCGTCATCGTCTGCGTCAACGAATATCTTGATGTCCATCTGCTCTCTTAACTCTTTGCAGGTGAACACGAGAATCCCTTCGATTATGATGACCTCCGCAGGCTCGACCGTGACGGTCTCTGTCTTCGACCGTGAGCAAGTGATGTAGGAATATACCGGCTGTTCGATCGCCTTGCCGTTCTTAAGCTCTTTGAGCTGTTCGCAAAGAAGCTTGAAGTCAATGGCGTCCGGATGGTCGAAATTGATCTGTTGTCTCTCTTCCAGAGGAAGATGGCTGGAGTCCTTGTAGTAGGAATCCTGCGGAATGACGACCACCTTTTCCTTAAGCTTTTCGGTTATGGCGTTGACAACCGTTGTCTTTCCGGAGCCGGATCCGCCGGCTATTCCAATCACTAGCATATTCGTCTGTATTTTAGAATTCGGCGTTCTTTGGAGTTCTCGGGAACGGGATCACGTCACGGATGTTGGCCATACCGGTGACGAAGAGCAGCAGCCTTTCGAATCCGAGACCGAATCCGCTGTGAGGCACGGTTCCGTACCTGCGGGTGTCGATGTACCATTCGAGGTTCTTGCGGCTCATCTTGAGCTCGTCGATTCTCTGCTCAAGTTTCTCAAGAGAGGCCTCCCTCTCGGATCCTCCGATGATCTCGCCGATCTTCGGGAAGAGAACGTCCATTCCTCGCACGGTCTTTCCGTCCTCGTTCTGCTTCATATAGAAGGCCTTGATGTCCTTAGGAAAGTCCGTGAGGATCACCGGCTTGCCGAAGTGTTTCTCCACGAGGTAGCGCTCGTGCTCGCTCTGAAAGTCGGTCCCCCAATGAACAGGGTACTCGAACTGTGTGCCGTTCTTCACGGCTTCCTCCAGAATCTCCACTGCCTCGGTGTAGGTGACTCTCTGGAACGGGATTCCGAGGACGCTCTTGAGCCTTTCAATCAGGCCGTCGTCATACTTGTCGTTAAGGAACTTAAGGTCGTCCGCGCAGTTGTCGAGGGCATACTGGACGAGGAATTTCACAAACTCCTCGGCAAGTACCATATTGTCGTTGATGTCGTAGAAGGCCATCTCCGGCTCGATCATCCAGAACTCCGCGAGG
>CAVKYA010000289.1:0-3742 GCA_963660255.1 Bacteroidaceae bacterium
TCCCCATCCTTTGGGTTGAGGAACCTTTCGACCAATTTTTCTTTCTTCCCCTTCATTTCCTGTCTTCGGAATTGCAAAGATACTAAAAATAGTATCAAGAAACAACTAAGCACGCAATGCTATATAACGGCAAGAAAAAATCACATAATATTCAAAGAATCTGATTATTTATCCACCGCTTAACCAAACATCAGAAGGCTTAAAAATGAGTGACGAAGGAGCCCTGTCCCGCATAGGGGGGGGTAACCACATTATAATCAATCACTTAGACACATAAAAGATGAACGGGGTTTGCTGTCGCAGCAGACCCCGTTCGCAATTCTAACCTAAAACTTAACCTATGAAAAAACTATTCGTTGCAAAGGTATATCTTTTTTATAAAACAAGCAACATTGAATGTTTTTAATTTGTCCCAAAGGTTAGTATTTCTGCCCTAAAAGACGGAAATCACATTTTTAAACCTTTATGCTATTGTAAATTCCCAAATTATTCTGCCTTTGGAGCATCCGTTCCGACTTTTGGAGCAGAACTTTCGTCGAGCTTGATTGTCTGGATTCTGACATCCATCAAAGGTTTGTCCCTTTGGTCGGTCGCGACCTGCGCGATACGGTCAATGATGTCCAATCCGCTGACGGTTTCTCCAAAGACTGTGTAGGCTCCGTCAAGCTGAGCGCAAGCTTCAGCGTTCTGGACAATGTAGAACTGTGAGCCTGACGATTCCTTCATCGGGTTCGCCACGTCACCTCTGCGTGCGGCGGCAAGAGCGCCCTTCTTGTGGGTATATTCCGGAACGAACTCGGCCGGGACAGTGTAGCCTGGGCCACCTTGTCCGTACTTGGCCACAGCCGCCGCCGATGTGTCACGAGTGTAAGGATCGCCGCCCTGAATCATAAACCCGTTGATGACACGGTGGAACAAAAGGCTGTCATAGTAACCCGTCAAAGCCAGTTTGGCGAAGTTCTCGCGATGCTTCGGGGTTTTGCTGTAGAGTTTAACCTTGATCGTGCCCAGATTGGTCACGATGTCGAAAACCGGTTCTTCCGGCAATGTTGCGATGATGTCCATAGCTGTTTTTTCTTTTGCGGCCTGCTCTGCGGCAGCGATTGAATCCAAACGAGCCTGCTCGGCCGCCGCCTCAGCTTCAGCCGCGGCTCTTTTTGACCCGTTGGAACAACCGAAGACCATCGCGGCGGTCGCCGCGCAAGCCAGGAGTGTGAAAATGTTCTTTCTCATATTCATAAAAATTAAAACTTGCGGTAGCTGTAGCCCAAGGTGTCGTACATTCTGAAGGACTCCGCCTGGAGGGCTGACTTGAACCTTTCGAGATCCTTGTTCTCAGGGACGCACCACTGCACTTCGCTCAGTGCGGCCATTCGAGGAAGGAGCATATATTCAAGGTGTTCCGGAGTGGCGATGTACTCTGTCCACAGATTGGCCTGCACTCCGAGGATATGCTTCTGCTGGTCCGGGTTCAAGCCGTCAAGAGGCTCGTAGCCATAGACTTTTTCAAGAGGAAGGTTGCCTCCGATGCCGAAAGGTTCCTTGTCCTGATCCTGTGACTGATAGTAGTCGAAGTAGCAATAGGTGTTAGGGGTCATAATGACATCGAAGCCCATAGCAGAGGCCTTGATGCCGCCGTCTGTCCCCCTCCAGGACATAACGGTAGCACCCTTGGCGAGCTCGCCTTCGAGAACCTCGTCCCAGCCGATGATCTTGCGGCCGCGGTCATTGAGGAATTTCTGCACACGCGCTGTCACATAACTCTGGAGGAACTGTTCCGCCGTGTGATGTCCGTCAGCCTTTATGCCGAGTTCCTTGATCCTGGCCTGACAGGCAGGGCATTTCTCCCATTCCGACTTAGGGCACTCATCGCCTCCGATGTGGATATATTCAGAAGGGAAGATTTCCATCAGTTCGGAGAAAACATCCTCAAGGAAGGTGAACATCCCCTCCTTGCCAGGGCAAAGAACCTGCTCGGAGACGCCCCATCTGGTCCACACCTCATAAGGGCCGCCGGTGCAGCCAAGCTCAGGATAGCCGGCGAGGGCACCCATCATATGTCCCGGCAGATCGATCTCAGGGATGACGATGATGCCGAGTTTGTCAGCATAGGCGACAATGTCCTTCATTTGCTCCTGGGTGTAGTAGCCGCCATAGCGGATACCGTCGTTGCTGCCCCAGTCTTTCTTCACGACCGTTCCGTTTCTGAACGCTCCGACCTCAGTAAGCTTAGGGTACTTCTTGATCTCCGCTCTCCAACCCTGATCATCGGTCAGATGCCAGTGGAAGCGGTTGAGCTTGTGAGCCGCCATAATGTCAAGGTACTTCTTCACTTCCTCGACGGAGAAGAAATGCCTTGAGCAGTCAAGGTGCATACCCCTATAGGCAAAGCGAGGCTTGTCCTGAATCCTAACACACGGAAAGAGGAACTTCTCCGAAGCGTCCGGAGACTCACCGAATATGCTCACGCTCGTCAACTGCCTGAGAGTCTGCACGGCGTAAAGGAAGCCATTGTACCCTGAGGCACGCACAATGCAGCGCGTCTTGTTGATGTCTATTGAATATTCCTCCGCGGCCAGCGAAGCGTCTTTCAGGAATATGAAGCCCTTGGCCTTGGAGCAGTCCTTGCTCAGCCCTACCGGGGTGGCGAATGAACTGATCCTTCCGCTGACAAGGGTCATCCTGTCGGCGAGATCCTTGATGACGGCCTGGGTTTTCACATCGATCGTCTGATCGCAGTTGAAATTGGCTCCGGCGGCCTTGAATGTTCCTTTCCCTATCTCTACACTTTGAGGATAAGGAATGACATTGATCCTCGTCTCCGTCTCCTTGGCCTTCATAGCACAAGGCATAAGAAGGAGCGCAAGAGCGATGACATTGATGATTTTTCTCATAAATAGTTGATTTTGTTATTGGTTTCCATTAATGCGGTCTGCAAGATACGAATATTTCCGTTAAGGTCAATACAGCAGCAGTCCCAGAATGCCTCCCGCTATGATGATCCTGATAGGTCCGACCTTGAAGACCATCGAGGCTACAACCGCCGCCGCGAACAGTCCCCAGCTGATCCAGTCGGGGAAATTCTCCTTGACTATGCTTATCTGAGGGGCAATTCCGTTCCAGTCCACCGAGAACATAAGGATCAGAGCCGCGGCTCCGATAAGACCGACGACGGCCGGTCTGAGACTGGCCAGTACACTGGCGAAGACCCGGCTGTTCTTGAATTTCGTGTAGAACTTGACTATCGCCAGCACGATCATAAATGACGGCAGGATCACGGCGAACGTCGCCGACAGCGAGCCGAGGATTCCGACAAGATGGCTCGCTCCGGCCTGATGCAGGACCTCGTAGCCGACGTATGTGGCGCAGTTGATGCCAACCGGCCCCGGAGTCATCTGGGAGATGGCCACGATGTCAGTGAAAGCGCTTTCGGTAAGCCATCCGTGGGCCACCACGACCTGTGTCTGGATGAACGACAGCATCGCGTAACCACCGCCGAAAGTGAACAGTCCGATCACAAAGAACACCCAGAAAAGTTGCAGGATAAGAGCCAACTCAGTCATTTTTCGCCTCCTTTCTGTTCTTGATGACGGCAATGCTTGCTGAGACCACGATCAGCACAAGCAGGATGTAGATCGGTGAGAAACTGAGAAACGCCACCAGAAAAAGCGTGACAGCCGAGATCGTCCAGGCCCACCAGGTCTTGTTGTTCTTCCTCGCCATATTGATCATCGGCACGGCG
>CAVKYA010000290.1:0-3734 GCA_963660255.1 Bacteroidaceae bacterium
AGCCGCGAGACTGATCAGAAATGAAAACATAATCCCAGTTATTAGTGACTTTCAATAGTTGCCGCAAATTTAATCAATTTATGAATATGTCGGTGCGTGATTACTGGCATTTTACTCACCGAACCGCCATCATACCATATGCCGTGCGTCAATATGGGCGACTTACGCACGGCACATACTCTAAAAACAGCTTTGTGCGTAAAGAGAGTCAAACCGCGCACGTATCAACCAACAACAACGGAGTACCGTCAGTCAAGCAATAGAAATCCGGCCCAGTAGAAAGGATCAGGATAACGTTTCCGGACAGCCAAGCACGCTTTTTGTAAAGCGTCGTGGATGTCGTTGCCGTTTCCGGCAAGGGCACGGTAAAACTCAGTCATAAAAAGTGAGGAGGCCACATCACTGGCTTCACCCACATTTACAAGAAGGTAATGCACTCCGGCTTTCTTGAACGCCCTTTGGAGACCGTAAATGCCTTCCGAGGTCACGTGACCAAGACCGGTTTCACAGGCCGAGAGGCAGACAAGAGATGTTCCGCTCAGATCCATAGCCGCGATGTCTGTGGCGGTAAGCTTCTTTCCATCGGCCATCACGAGGCCAGACATATTCATCGCCGCAATGTAAGCGGTTGATTTGCTTTCGTTCGTCTTAGGCTCGTAAAAGAATCCGTGAGTGGCGATGTGGATTATGTCCGTGGAATTGCCGTCAAGTGAAAGGAAGGCCTCGACTGTGCCGTCCGAGCCGGAATATTCATTAATCACCGCCTTCTTTTTCAGGGCTTTGGTGATGCCGTGTAGTTCGGCGGCGGTAGCGGTCAATGATGAATATTCATTCTCCGCTCCATAGGATAGATTTCCGAACAGGCTAACAGTGAGTCGTTTCCCGCCAAGAGATTCACCTTCTTTGAAGTTTAGGACATCCCTTGCGGAGGACAGTCTGACAACATTGTACTCTTCCCCGAAAAGACTGCCGTCAGCCATACGTACTGCTTCGATCGGAATCGTGTGGAAATTGCCGGACGGGACAAAGAACACGTTCTCCCCTGGATGTAATCGGGTTGTAAGATTAGTCAGGAAGGCTTTCACATCATCTTCGGAAAGCCTGCTGTCGGTCTTGTTCTCGCGCTTTTCGTAAAGCCGGACAAGTTCTGGATAACGGGAATCCTTCCGGACGATGTAGGCGCAGTAAGTCGGAGTGCCTTCGACGAGGAAATCCGCCATATCAACCACCACATCGTCATCTGTGAGAGCCGCTTGGATGGCCTGTGCGTCAACATCCAGAAAACCGCTGATGTTTCCGTAGGCATAGCATCTCTCGGCAAGTTTTGTGTCTGTCGCCAAAAGCTGACGGAGCAAATCCTTTGAGGCCTCCGAATCCGTGCCTTGTCGTGACTCCGATGCGGAGAGTTTCTGTTGCAGATTCATAAGTTGGCCATAAAGAACCTTATCCTCAGCTGTTCCGTAACGCCGGATCGTCTCATAGACGTTGCGCTCGGAAGCCAGTAGCAGACTCTTGGTCAAAAGCAATGCATCCCAGGACTTAGCGGAGAACTCATCACACACGTGTCCGGCCTTTAACCCGAAAGCGGTCATCAGGTATGTATCCTGAAGAAACAACTCAAGGTAGGACTGACGTGTCGCGGTCGGAAGAAAGCGAAGGCGTTCCTCAATCTTCCGAGCAATCCCGTCCATCGCCTCCATCAGGCAGTGGCTACCCTGTTCAATGTCACCGGCGTAGGCGTGAATGTTCGCAAGGTAATCAAGAGCTAATATGGTGTCATCGGCGTTCTCTCCATAGACCTTCCGGCAGATCTCGTAGTATTCCGAATATGCCTGTCTGCTTTCCTCGATCCGGCCGTTTTGGTACAAGCCTCCGGCTATCAAAGCTTTAAGCAGTGCCCTATGATGGTCGGGCCCTCTGTCCGGATTCATCCTTGCCACGGAATCCGCGGCAAAGTAGCATCTTAGACTTTGCTCCTTGCGTCCGATCCGTTGGTACAAAGCCCCCGCACTCTCCAGATACTGAACCTCTTTCCAAGGATCTTGAACAGGCAAGCCTCCGTTATTCAGAACCGAGTCCACATAGACCTTGAAATTAGAGGTGTCTCCTGATGCAGCGAAGACCTGTGCCACGTCAATGAAATATGAGCCGAGGTCAGAACTCTCCTTAGTGTCAGTCTTGGCTATGGCGATTCTTTGCAGCGCGCAATCAAGCGCATCCGCGTACCTTTTCCGGATCAGATACTGATTCGCAAGCTTATGAAGAATGTCGGTCTTTATCCACCGAAGGTCACCCTTACCGGAATATGTGGCAAGCCCTTCAAGTGCGTTCCTGTACAAGGAGATCGCTTTTGAGACAAGTCCGGACTTGGCGGCATTATCAGCCAGAATCACGGTGCATTCCAAACGGACATAATCATCGGAAGTGGCTCGCATCAGAGAATCCACCTGATCAAACAACGGATTGATCCTGTCGGTAATCCAATAACTGTTGTAGATCTTATAACGGTCCTTGATCATCTGGACACGTTTCCTGTCAAGAGTCGGATCCAACCTCTTTTCAACCAGATCAAGACATTCCAAAGCTCCGTCAACATCACCTTTCATTTTCCGGATCACCGACAACAATTCCAACGCGCTGATTTCATCTTTGCGTACTCCGCTTCGTCCGTACCATTCCAACGATGCCTCCGCCGCCAGCTCTGCCTCAGAATATCTACTGGCTTCCAGATCATCCATACCTTCGGCAAACCAGCAATAACCGATGTAACCGCAAAGCTTGATCGCCATCGCGGAATCAGCTAACGGCAGGGCCTCCATAAAACAATCCCGGCTTTTCTGATAATCATCATTATTCTCTTTGAATATTCTCAAGCCGGTCGCCATTCGCTCCCGCGCGAAAGCCAACGAGTCCTTGCGCGTCTCCTGCGCGGATATCCCGATCACGGCCGCCAGAAGGAGCACGGCCACCAAAACCGCACGTTTATTCATTTGTTTTCAGTGTTTTATCCTCCAATTCATCAAGTCTGGACAAGACATCCTTCAGAATGATTCTTTCATATTCAATCTCATCCTCCGTAAGTGCCGCTTCCATTTCCGGGTCTGCGCCATAGAACCTTTTCAAGGTGTCGGCTGCGATTTCTTCGCGGACCTGCAGGATCGTTTCCTTGGCCTTGGGTATGTTCCCGGTATTGATCAAAGAGTCAATCCTTTCAAGGACAGCGTCGTACGAAAGTCCGCCCCGGAGCACCGGCTCGTCAGAACGTCCAAAATCCCAGATACCGATGAACAGCATCAGAGCGACGCAGGCAGCCGAAGCCAAAAGCCCAACCATAGCCCAGTCACGGCCTCTTTTCCTTGAATATTCCTTGTCCCATCCCGCCATCGCCTCCCGTTTCTTCGCGATGTCCCGGACCGCGTCGGCGATCCCGTCCGTCAAGGCATCCTTAGGTGTGTCATCTATCTCTTTCATATTCATTCGATTTATTGGTTGGCATATTCAGGAACATTGATCCCCGCTTCCGCGAATTTGCCCAGAATCCGAGCACGCAGAATCGCAATACACTTGGCTTTGGCACTTTTGACCCCGTTATAAGTCTTGCTTTCAGGACGTTCCGCCTGGATTTCCTCCAGCGACATATCGTGGTAGTAGAACATTGTCAGTATCTCCCGGCAGTGTGGCGAGAGCAGCATAACCGACTGCTTGATGATCATCTTACGCATAGTGTCCCTGTC
>CAVKYA010000291.1:0-3715 GCA_963660255.1 Bacteroidaceae bacterium
GGAATAAACAGTTACCTGATACCTCTGCTTCAGTCCACGCTTGAGATATCCTCCGGGATGTCGTACCTTCTGATAGCATCCACTTTCTGCGCGTTTCTGTTTTTCAGCTATCCAGCCGCCAGGCTCATAGCGAGAATAGGCTACAAAAAGACAATGTCGCTTTCGTTCGTCCTTTTTGCGGTGGCCTTTGCCTTGTTTATCCCCTCTGCGCGATACGGAAGCCTGTGGCTTTTCCTGTTCGCTTCTTTCCTCAGCGGGATTGCCAACACTGTGCTTCAGACGGCGATCAATCCCTATGTGACAATCCTGGGGCAGATTGAGAGCGGGGCGAGAAGAATGAGCGTCATGGGAATATGCAACTCCATGGCCTGGGCGGCTGCTCCTGTTTTCTTGGCCTCACTGATCGGTAAAAGTCTTGACGATGCCGCTCTGACGGATGTCACGAAGCCTTTTGTCATCATCATTGGAATATTCATCATCCTTGGTGTCCTCATGCTTTTCGCCCCTTTGGAGGAGGTGAAGGCGGCTGGAGAGGATGAGGAAGAGGCGGCGGACTGTCCCTATGCGGCCGGAAAGACCAGCATCTGGCAGTTCCCTCATCTGATTCTCGGCGCGGTGGCGATGTTTTTCTACACGGGAGTGGAAACTCTCGCCATGTCATCCGTCGTGGACTACGCTAATGCCCTCCACCTCCCTGACCCTCAGATGTATGCGCTCTGGCCGAGCATAGGCATGGCTGCGGGCTATCTCCTCGGGATCATATTCATTCCCCGCTTCATCTCTCAGGTCAAGGCTTTGCGCGTCTGCTGCTGGGTGGCGGTCATAGGCACTTTGCTGATAGTTCTTACCCCTCCCGGAATCTCGATATGGTGCGTGGCCTTCATAGCCCTCGCCTGTTCGCTTATGAATCCCGCCATCTGGCCGCTTGCGATCACCGATCTCGGACGTTTCACGAAAGTCGGGTCATCCCTGGTGGTCGCATCCTTCGGAGGAGGAGCCCTGATCCCGTTGTTGTTCGGCTTCCTGAAAGACGGAGTCGGCAATCAGGCAGCGTACTGGATATGTCTGCCTTGCTACCTGTTCATCTTCTATTACGCCTATTCAGGCTACAAAATCAGGAAGTGAACCATGGTCTCGGGCTATCCCGGAAAACAAACAACTAAATGAAAGACAAGTATATGATTCTTATCGCTGATTCAGGTTCCACCAAGACAGATTGGGCTTGTGTGGACGAAAATGGAGCTGTCTCTTATTTCCACAGCCTCGGCTACAACCCGAACTTCATCTCAGGGCCGGAGATCCAAGAGGACATCCTACGCAATCTTCCACAGGGATTCATACCCGGGAGTGTGACAGAGATTTATTTCTATGGAGCCGGAGTCAGCGAACTTGAATATGACTTCATGCGCGAGACACTCTCCGCCGTGTTCCCCGAAGTCGCGAAGATCTCCGTGGCCATGGATCTGCCAGGAGCCGCCAGAGCTTTGCTTGGGGACAAGCCTGGTTTTGCCGCCATCCTTGGAACCGGCACAAACAGCTGTCTCTACGATGGGCGTGACGTGACCCTCAACATTGACTCGCTCGGATTCATCCTCGGGGACGAGGGCAGCGGAGGGTACATAGGGAAAGCCCTGCTCAGGGATTATGCAAGGGGGAATATGCCTCCGGAAATCTATCGGGAAGTGAAAGGACTGGTCGGGAAAAATGCGGAAGAGATTATCGAGCAGGTCTATCGCAAACCCAAGGCTAACCGCTACTGCGCGCAGTTCTGCAAGTGGGTGGGAGACAACAGACACCGTCATCCTTATTGCAATGCGCTGATGAAAAATGCATTCCGGGATTTCTTCAGGAACATAGTGACGCTTTATCCGGACTACGGTAAGTACACTCTGAACTGCGTCGGCTCGGTAGGATATTACTATCAGGATCTGCTCGGTGAGGTGGCGTCGGAGTTTGGAATGAGTTTGGGCAACATAATCAAATCACCTCTTGACGGCCTTGTGAAATACCACACGCGCCCGACCCCGCGCGCGGAGTAAGGCTGTGCTGAGGGGAGGGGTGAAAGGCTATCCGATCCGGTCCTTGACGTTGTAGCGGTTGCGCTCTGTGGAGGTGCGGGAAATCATCTCGCAGATGAAGCCGGCAAGGAAGAGCATCACGCCGATTATGACGGTGAGGATGGCGAGGTAGAACAGAGGCTGGTCGGTGACGGCTCTGAAATGGACACCTCGGGCCTGGTGGACGAGTTTCGCGACGATCACCCAGACCGTCATCACGAATCCTACCAGGAACATCAGTAGCCCGGAGAAACCGAAAAAGTGCATCGGTTTCTTGCCGAAGGCGCTGAGGAACCAAAGCGAAAGCAGGTCAAGGAATCCGTTCACGAACCTCTCAAGGCCGAACTTGCTCTTGCCGTACTTCCTTTTCTGGTGATGTACGGGCTTCTCGGTGATCTTGTCGAAACCGGCGTTCTTCGCAAGATAAGGAATATACCTGTGCATCTCTCCATAGACCTCGATGTTCTTGACGACCTCGTTCCTGTAGGCCTTGAGGCCGCAGTTCATGTCGTGGAGCTTGATTCCCGTGATCCAGCGTGCGGTGGCGTTGTACAGCTTTGAAGGCAGGTTCTTGGTCAGCCTGTTGTCCTGACGGTGCTGCTTCCAGCCCGAGACCACATCGTAGCCCTCCTCGGTGACCATCCGGTACATTTCAGGGATCTCCTCCGGAGAGTCCTGAAGGTCGGCGTCCATGGTGACCACCACCCGCCCCTCGGCCTTGGCGAAGCCTTCGTAGAGGGCGGCGGACTTGCCGTAGTTGCGGCGGAAGGATATTCCTTTGATTCGTTCATCGCCTTCTGAAAGCTCCCGGATCTTCGCCCATGAGCCGTCGGTGCTGCCGTCGTCGATGAAGAGGACTTCATAGTCATACCCGTTGGCGTTCATCACGCTTCTGATCCAGGCCAGAAGTTCGGGAAGTGACTCCTCCTCGTTCAGGAGAGGCACAATTATCGAAAGGTCTTTTGAATATTCCATAATATGCTATTGAAGGTTGTTCTGTTCGTCTGAATCGCGCTCTCCGAACGGGTTGACCGGGAAAAGTTTTCTGGCGAAGGTGGTCGAAAGGATCCAGCCCCAAAGGTAGCAGTAAACCACAGACGAGAAGAATGTTATCACCGGAAGTTTGGAGATCATCTTCTCCATCGCGGCTGCCGTGTTGGAATCCATCATATGCCGGTAGGTGTTCTGCACGGCCTGGGCCGTCTGGCTCAACATGTCCGGATTGATGACCAGAATCTGCAGGACAGAGAATCCGGCCACCAGAATCGAAGAGAACAGCGCTAACTTGAGACCGTAGCGCTGAAGTCTTGCGTAGTCGGTCCGGACAGTGTTGAAGAACCTCAGCATCAGTGCGCGGAACAGATAGATGCAGGCTAGGACCTTTACAATCTTGAGCGCGCCGCCCAGCAACTCGCTTGCGATTTCTCCACATCCTATAAATGCCGGCAGCATCGGCAGGTAATCAAGCGCTATTGTGGCCGCTCCCATCGCAAGCCCCGCCAAAGCGGCGCTGTTCCAGGAAGCGCCGGACGAAAACTCTTTCTTCATTGTTCTGTCTTCTTAATATTTATGCAAAAATAGCAAAATAATTCGTATCTTTGCACCTTGGCTAATAATATGGCTGGCCAAGTTCAAGTACTTGGTCTGTAAATACTGGT
>CAVKYA010000292.1:0-3713 GCA_963660255.1 Bacteroidaceae bacterium
ATCTTCACGGACAGGCTCAAGGCCGCCGCCGATTCAGTCACCGCCGGAATAGAGAATCCTTACCTTCAGGCCAAGGCTATCTACACTTGGATCGACAAGACCTTCCCGTGGGCATCGGCCAGAGACTATTCCACGATCGGGAATATTCCTGAATATGTCCTGACGAACCGCCACGGCGACTGCGGTCAGGTGACACTGCTCTTCATCACGATGTGCCGTTACAAAGGCATCCCTGCAAGGTGGCAGAGCGGCCTGATGATGCATCCGGGCGCGGGAAACCTACACGACTGGAGCGAGGTCTATTTCGAGGGTTACGGCTGGGTTCCTGTGGACCAGAGTTTCGGCATCACCCCGTACGGCGGTGATTTCTTCCTCGGCGGCATCGAGCCATACCGGATGGTCATCAATTCCGACTTTGGAGGCGACCTAGATCCCGAGAAGAAGTACCCACGCAGCGACACCGTCGATTTCCAGCGCGGTGAGGTCGAATGGGACAAAGGCAACCTCTACTTCACGCAGTGGGACTACGACTTCAAGATTGAATATATAGGGTAAAGATTAGAATGCCAGCCTATGCGAGGCTGGCATTTATCATATTCAGTATTAATCTTTGAGACGGATTACATTCCCGCCACGATTCTATCCAGCCGCTCGGAGACCTTTTTCTTCAGTTCCGGTGACGCGCTGATGTCCAATTCATCCGAGATACCGAGATAGAAACCGCAGGCGGCATCCAAAGACATTTCGTTGAACAGAGTCGCCTTGACTCGCCATCCGCCATTCTCCATTCTTTGGATGTTGGCGGCCGCTGATGGATACTGTTCGACAAACTGGTTCTTGGATCTTGTAGTTTTCAGCAAGATGTCAAAAGGAATGCTCTCGTTCCCGGAGAACCCGAAGATGTCAAGATCGTAAGTCTTGTGTGACTTCTGATACTTCCAACACTCATCCAGGACCTTGACGGCATCTGCACGCTTAAGGAGAAACACCTTGTTTTTCCTGTCCTTCGGGTCGAACGCCCAAACGGCGTCACATCGTTTGCTGTCCGTAAAGGCGAACGCCTCAACCTTCCGGTCCTTTTCAGTGGTGTTGCCGCTTGACGAATCATAGCCGACAAGGCACACGGTGTGCCCTGAGTTGACCGCACGCCTGACAGCATCAATCTTGTCGGCCATCCCGTTTCTCAAAAGATACTTTCTGTTCCTCAGCTCATCCTCGATGGTAGGGTTCATCACCTTGCTTTCCGAGCCTGACCTGTAATAGGCCACTCCGTTAAGGTACACCACACCCTCCTTGGCCGGCTGCACACAAAGATCCAAGACTTTGCCGCCGCAGCATATCGTAGGGGTGACATTCTGGTAAGTGTCCGGAAAGCGGTCCTGGATCTTGCCCATCACGATGACACGCATATATTCATCCTCAACATCTCCGGTGGCCTTTATCTCGCCTTTCTTTATGAGTTCATCCACATCTGAGCCGAAGCCGCTCACAAAACGCCTCTTCTCATCTGTCCCAATGTACAGATGGCTTTCCCCCTGCTCCGCATAACGGTTCATAAACGCACAGATGGTCTTCATACATTTGAAACTCTGAGATGTCTCGTTGAAAAGTCCGGTCTCGTTGTCGAATACCCAAGACATCTTATGTTCAACGCTCTCGCCCTCCGGCATAAACGGGAAACGTTCCTCGTCTTCGGATTCGGTCACGATAGAGTCTGACACTCCAAGAACCATACATATCTCTCTGTGAAGGTCAACGCGCAGCCGCTCCAACGACGGAGTCCCCATCAGTCGATTGGCAGCCTGAACCAGTTTGGCCACGGCTGCCATAGGAGTTCCCGGCAGTTTCTTGATCGTGTCGTCAATGACAGCGGACTCTTCGGATTTCCCGTATTGTGCAAGGACGCCAGTCATTACACCCATCGTCATAATTCTTTCTCCGGAGATGTTCCTCTTGTCAAGAGGAATGACCGAATCAAAGTCCTTTCTTGCGAAAGCGATCAGACAATCAAGATAGTCAAGGCAGGCCACATAGTAGCCAAAGTCCGCATCGTCACCAATGATAAAGGACAGCATCATACAGGCTTTCAGGACCTCCTGTCGGTTCGCAGATCCGCTCACATCGATTTCCGACCTCAACGCCTCAATCCTATGAAGCTCCGTCAAAAGATCGGAAGACACTCTCTTGATCTCAGGCTTTTTAGGCACCGGAGTCACAATCTGTTTGTTCAAATAAAGAAGCGAATGGACAAAACTGTTCCTTGCGGCCATCTCGTTGACCCTCTGGTCCTCAGGCGCGTCCTCCGCCACCTCGGCGATCAGAAAGTCGTACTTGTCATCGTAGTCCACGATGTCAAGACACTTCTGCGTGTAACGAGGATAAATCTCGTCACCCACCGTCCGGACAAGAAAACCTTCCCTTGTGAGCCAAGTGTTCGGAACTTCTCCACTGCGCTGGAACAACAGCACTCCGATTGTACTGTCGAACGTGGACTCGCCCTCCTGCTCTGTCCAATAGCGGTTGTAGATGAATTCTATGACGGTGTCATCAATGCTGAAGCATTTCCTATGCTCCACATATTCCACATTGATGATATCACCGACCCTCATATTCCTCGAAAAATCAGTTATGTACAAGCCTCTGACATTCGTGGCGCCGCCAGTGATCCTTATCGGTCCCCTGACCAACTCATAGGATGGATCGGTGCTTTCGGCAAAAATAGTGTCATAAGTCACACTTTTCACGCGGACGGTGAGTATATCCCCATCCGCATAGGATTTCAGGAACACCTTCTCATCCTCTTCCCTCACTTCAGCGCAATCGCCCAAAAACCTGTCTTTGTCAAACGAATAGGCCTTTCCCGAAGTCTTACCCTGCATAACACGCACCTGCCCGCCCTCGATGGACACCACAGGACGATGCGCACATTCCTTCATATTCAGAAAAAGGCGGCTTGTCGAATATAGCGAGAGCCCTTCCGGATCAACCTTGACCGTTCCGTGGTTCTGAAACCAGCGGACATCAGCCGACTCTTCCATCGTGGAGTTACCCATCTTCCTGACCAGATCCGGGACATTGAACCCAATGACATCATCCATATCATACCCAACCCCTATGATCGTCGAGGCTTTCACGCATCGAAGCGCGATAGCGGAAATCGCATCGGCCAGTTCCGGAAACAGCACGGCCAGAATGAGACACAACAGCGACATCAACCGTGTCGTCTCATCTCTATGGAACAAGCTTGAGTACAACGCGGCGGCAGCCACTATCTTCGCATCTTTCTCAATGTTACCGCGTACCGTGGCTCTGATTTCCAGCAACGAGCGCGAGACGTACTTCGTCCGTATCTCCTCCGCCCTCTGCATCAGAAGAGATGCCGTGGTGCAGAAAGACTTGTCTGAACTTATCTCGTCCTCCTCCATCTCAAAAGAGTCACGGAGGTACTTAAGAACATCGCTGTAGTATTTGTCAATATAGTCCGGTGTCAGCGGGAACCAAGGTAAAGCATTGTCAATCGCCATAGTCAAAGTGTATTATGCATAATGGTCGGATCAGAATCCTCATATCTACAAAAATACATTTTTTCACGTCATACACCAAATGCTTATTGCCGCTTCCTGCGAAAAAAAGAAGTTCTTTCCCAGCCGCAGCGCCATCCCGTGAGCACCAACCAATTATCAATGAATATATAAGGACTTTCCCTTTCGTTG
>CAVKYA010000293.1:0-3669 GCA_963660255.1 Bacteroidaceae bacterium
CATCAATAGGTCTGGCGTAGATGTCGTAGGACGGGCGGAAGCGGTACATATAGATTCGTCCGTAGTCCTTCAGCTCCTGGGCGAACTCCGGAGCCAGCTCGGCGTGGAACTTGGCCGGGAAGTATCTAAGGGCGTTCTTCAGCGCCAGCACCTTTTCCTTGGCTGTGAGGATGTCCTTGCGCTTCGGGGCGTGGTTTATCGTCTTGTCGTAAGGCTTCGGCTCCGGGAGTCTGTCCTGCGGAATGCCGGCGAGTATCTCTTCCTGAAACTTATCCATTGATCTTCGAGTTTACGATGTCCAGAATCTCTTTTTCTTCTACGATGGCTTTGGCCGCGATCTCGTCGGCCTCGGCTACCAGTTCGGCGGCCTTGGCCTTGTCGTTCAGGGAAGCCGCGTTGATCTTGACGTTGAGCTGCGCTCCGAGAACCGCGCTGCGTGCCGCCAACGCTCCGACACCGGCGTCGGACACGGAATTAGGGTTTCCGGTCTCGGCCATCGCCCTTGTGATCTCAAAAGCCTTGAATGAAGCCTTCATTGTGCGCAGAGGCACCTGTGTGGCGTAAAGCGTGGCTTTCTCGATGGCATCCGCACGGGCAGCCTTCTCTTCTTCCGTGCCCTTAGGAAGCCCGAACGCCGCCATTATCCTGTCGAACGCCGCCGTATCCTCATCCACGAGGCTTACCAGCTCCTGCATCACGGCGTGTCCCTTCTCGGCCCAGTCAGAGAACTCTCTCCAGCGGTCATCCCAGCCTCTCTTGTGGGCTGAAAGATTTGCGACCATTGTGCCGAGAGCCGCTCCGAGAGCGCCCATATAGGCGGAGATCGATCCTCCGCCCGGGGCAGGGGACTCGGATGCTGTCTCCTCCGCGAATCCCTTGAGCGTCATTCTGATGAGCCTTTCCTTTACGGCCATCCGCTCCGGGTCTTCCATAAGATATTCAATCACCTTTTCGTGAGGATTGAACGGCTTGAGGTCATCGAGGCTCATCGACTTGACGGCAATCTTCATTATCTCGTCCTCCGAGATTCCGAGCGAGCGCTCCTGCTTCTCAAGGTAGAACTTTCCGGCCTCCAAAAGCACGCGTTTCGGCACCAGTCCGACGATTTCGGCTCCCGTGACCCTCAGCCCTCTGGCTGCGGCCGCTCTGGAAACCTCCTCGTAGGCGACGTGCAGTGGTGTCGTCCGGATGTCGGTGATGTTCATCGAAACCTGCGCGATGCCATATTCATCAATGTACCAGCCGATCGCCTTGCATCCTTTGAGGGTGCCCGGCTGCCAGCGGTCCTTGCCGTTCTCGTCCTTGAGGACCTTTCCGGTCAGGCTTCCGCCCTCGCGCATCTTGCGCCCTTTCTCGCGCACGTCGAACGCTATCGCCATCGCGCGGCGGGTCGAGGTCGTGTTCAGATTATAGTTGACCGCCACGAGGAAGTCTCTGGCTCCCACGTTGATGGCCCCGCTCTTGGCAACGGTTTCGTTATATTCCTTAGGCCCGAAGTCAGGAGCCTTTGCAGGATCCGCGATCTTCTCCGGCAGGGCTTCATATTCCCCGGCCCTGCACACCGCGAGGTTCTTTCTTTCCGGCTTGAACGCCGCCGCCTCGTAGCAGTAGCAAGGGATGCCGAGCTCGTCGTAGATCCTCTTGGCCAGTCCGCGCGCCAGCTCGGCGCACTCTTCCAGCGAAGTCTCCGCCACCGGCACAAGCGGCAGCACATCGCACGCTCCCGACCGAGGATGCGCCCCGTGGTGATGCCTCATATCTATCACCTCTCTGGAGCACTTGACCCCCTGGAAAGCCGCCTCCAGCACCGCCTCAGGGCTTCCCACAAAGGTCACCACGGTCCTGTTGGTCGCCTCTCCCGGATCCACGTCAAGCACCTTGACGCCAACCTCGTTGCCATCGACAGTCACCTTCGCCGAAGCGATCGCCTTCACAATCTGATCTATCACATTCTTGTCCCGCCCCTCGCTGAAATTGGGCACGCATTCTATAATCTTTGCCATAATGGTTATGTGTTTTTAATATGTGGCTATAAATTTATGAATATTTTCCCAATATTCATTGCAATCCCGAAGGGAATCTTACGAATCTCTTTAAAATGTGAATCAATGCACACTTCCACGGTCACTGAACCTGCGGTGCACTGAACTTGTTGAAGTGTCGAAGTGACCACAGCACACTTTTTAGCACCTGCCCTTTGGCTGGAATAGTCCGGTTATTCCTCCTTCCGCCAGCGGATGTAGGACTCGTTGCGGTAGGAGCGGCGGTGCACGTTGATGCCGAACTCCATAACTTCTCCTCCTTCAGGAATATACCAACCGTAGGAAGATGCGCTTCCCACGAGGTAGATGGCGTTGTCCACTCCGAAGGCTGCGAGCGTGGCGGCGAAAGCCCGCATATTCATCTCTTCCTGAGAGACAGCGATGAATATCTCGCTGCCTTTCGAGCAGAGAGCCTTTCGGACCGAGGCGCTCTTGAGATTGTTGTCAACAGGCACACCGTTGTCCACAAGAGGATATTGCCTGAAGAAATAACCTTCCGTCTCGACTGCCTTGTCGAAAAGATCCGTGTTTTCGGCGACTCCGATTGTGATCCGCCCGTCTATGATCGCGCAGTAGCCTTTCTTGGATATTCCTTGAGCCAGCACATCGCCTTTGAGCACGAAGGAGCCGAGGATCTCGCGGTTGTCCGCCCGTATGTCCGCCGCCTGGGCCGCGAGGACATATTCACTCTTGTCTTCTTCCGGCGCGCCGACGGAGAGTTCCGGGACGGCGCAGTGCGGGATGTACAAAGTCAGCGGGATGCCGCCCGCGACCGTGGTGTCTATTTTTTCTGAATATGCCACCCCGCAGGAGTCTGGGTCTTCCGTGACAACCGTGGTCAAGGAATCGGCCTTTGTCTCAACGCTTTCCTCAAATAGACCGGCCTGATCGTCGTTCACGGCCTTTTCGCCTCTCCCGCAGACCGCGATCATTGTCACAGCGGCCAGCACAAGCAGCGCGATGGCTATAAATACCCACCTTAGCCGCTTGTGAGGCTTGTTCCCGTTGCTGTTCCGACCTTTGTCACCCCCAATGAAGATGACCTCGTCGTCCCGCACATTATCGTAGTCCTGTCTGTTCATTCGAGTCTTCGTTTAGTCGTTGTTATCATTGCCGAGAGCGGCTTTCAAGGCTTTCAGCACTTCCCTGGACAACCCGTCGGAAAGTTCCACCTTGAACCTGTCGCAGTCCGACAATGACAACGTCTGTTGTGATATGTTGATCTCAGAGACATAATCCAGATTGATGATATGGCTTTTTCCTGCCCTCACGATATTCTTGCACTCGTCATCGCCGATCACGTCGGACAAACTGTTGTGGATCCACCCCAGCTTGTATGTCACCAACGTGCCCTTGCTGCCTTTCACCACATCAAGGACAGTGAATATCCTGCTGTAGTTCCCCTCCGCCTTGACATACACAAGGCTCTCCAGAGGAATCCGTAGAAGGCAGGCCGTGGTCTCTATGACAAGATATTTCCCCATCAATTCCAGATGTTTCGCCCACGAATGTACAGATTATTTCCAAATAATCACCGCTTCATCCCGACAAATGTACGAAATCAAAGAATATCGTACGAAACGCTTGCCCCGGTTGCTATGAATATGCCCGTTTGATGAATATGCCC
>CAVKYA010000294.1:0-3626 GCA_963660255.1 Bacteroidaceae bacterium
CGGTCTTTCCGCAGATGTCCAGTCCGGGAACCGCCGCGATGGAAGCCGTTCCTCCGGATCCGAAACCGCTGTTGACAGCTCTCCACATTCCCTGCGTCACCTTTTTGAAATTCGTCGTGTCCACCATCGTGTACTGCCTTTCGTGATATTTCGGATCAATCTCGACTCCTTCGGATTCTTTGACGATGTGCGGAATCTTGTACCATCCCCTGTTCGCGACAGTGGCGGCCAGGTTGGCGATCTGCATAGGGGTGGCTCCCACCTCTCCCTGGCCGATGGAGATCGAGATTATGGTGGTGAATTTCCATCCTCCTTTTCCATAGACCTTGTTGTACAGTTTCGAGGTCGGGATCGTTCCGCCAAGCTCGGCAGGGAAGTCGCTGCCCAGCTTGTGCCCGAAGCCGAAGCTCTGGACATATTCATTCCACTTGTCAAGCGCCTCTCCGATGTCGTGGTATTTCTTGTTTTCAAGAATATTCTTGAGCACGTAGCAGAAATAGCCATTGCAGGACATCATTATCGCCTCTTCCAGCACGAGCGGCGACCTGTGCACGTGGCAGCCAAGCTTCCTGTTTCCGAAGTGGTAGCCCTGGCTGCAAGGGTAGGCCATCTCTGTTGTCAGCGTGCCTTCCTGAAGGCCGATGAGACCGTTCACGAGCTTGAACACCGACCCTGGAGGGTACGGAGCCTGTACCGCCCTGTTGAACATCGGCTTGTGCGGATCCTTGATAATCTCATCGTAGTGTTGTCCGATGTCCGCGAGCATACTCACATCGACTCCCGGGCTGGAGACCAGAGTCAGAATCTCGCCTGTCTTCGGCTCGATCGCCACAAGGCTTCCGACCTTGTTCTTCATCAGTTCCTGGCCATATTGCTGAAGGTCGGCGTCGATTGTGGTATGGATGTCGTGTCCAGGAACGGCCTCCTTGTCCATCTCTCCGTCCTTATAGCGCTGCTCGATCTGGTTGTGGGAGTTGCGCAGGTAGATGTGGTAACCTTTCTCTCCTCTCAGTTCCTTCTCCCGGGCGGCCTCGATGCCGGTCTTTCCGGCGTAGTCACCGGGGCGATATTCCCCGGAATGCTTCTCGATGTATTTGGCGTCCACTTCGGAGACGTAGCCGAGAAGGTTGCCGCCGGCGTTGACCGGATAGTCGCGTATGCTTCTGGCCTGTCCTCGGAATCCCGGGAAGTTGTACTGGAGTTCGGCGAACCGCATATATGTCTCCGGCTTTATCTGCTTGAGCATCACCACACTCTGATAGCCGATGCGGCGGCGGTTCTTGGTATATTCAGCCATCTTGTTCCTGATGAAGTCTGGATCCACGCCCAATGCCTCTGCAAGCATCAGTGTGTCGAAAGGATGGACTTCCCTCGGGGTCACAAGTATGTCGTAGGTGACTTTGTTGCTGACTATGATCTTCCCGTTGCGGTCGTAGATGATGCCTCTGGTCGGGTAGATGATGTCATAGACCATCGAATTGTTCGATGCGTCGATCTTGTACTTCTCGTCGATGATCTGGATGTAGAACAACCTTCCGAGAATGATGACCGCCACGACCAACAGGCCTATAAGCAGCGTTTTGCCTCTACCTTCTGTCTTCATAGGTCAGCAGGTTGAGGATGCACACCGAGGCCACATAACTGGCCAGGGTCGATAGTCCGACGCAGGTGGCGATGAACCAGAATGACCTGGTGCCGGCGCAATCGGCCGTGATGTAGATCGCCAGAAAGAGCAAGGTCATAAGGGTGACCACGAACGACACCCTCGCGAAGCCATATTTCTTGATGGTGATGTTCTCCTTCTGCTCGAAAGGCTCGCTGCCGAAGAATATTCCGATGACCGGCCTTCTGAGCAACGCGACCGGAACCAACGACAATGCGTTGATGCCGAGGGTGCCTTCGGCGAAGAAATCCACGGCGAGTCCTGTGATGAAGGCTATCAGCATCGCCCCGATGGTATCGGTCTTCGTCGGAATGCAAAGCACCATCGCCGGCAGGATTGTCACCATCACGTACGGCGTGAAATGGAAATAGTTGCTCAGAAGCATCTGGGCGACTGTCAACAGGATGTATGTCAACGCGAAACTGTTTCTCATTTCTTCGACTGTTCTTCTTGTTTCTCAATGGATTCTATCTCATCGGCGCGGGCGTTTTCCACGATCGTGACATATTTCAGAGCCTTGTGGTTCTGGAACAGGCGCACCTTGATCTCATTGGTCGCTCCGTTGATGATCTTCGATTCCCCAGCGACACCTATAGGAATGTCAGGCGGGAATATTGATGAATATCCACTCGTATAGACGGTGTCTCCCGGCTCGAACTTGAACTGGAGCGGAATCTCTTTAAGGATGGCTCCGTCGGAGCTTGTGCCGTCCCAGGCGAGGGGCCCAACGGCTCCGGATTCCCCAAGCCTCGCGCTGATGAACAGCTCGGTGTTGAGGAATGAGATGGCATACGAATAGTGGGGGCTGACAGCGTCCACTATCCCGATGACTCCATTTGAGGTGATCACCCCGGCGTTTCTTGTCACCCCGTCATCGCTGCCTTTGTCGATGATGATGTAGTTGTGCTGGGTGTTGGCGCTGGACTTGATGATGGTGGCCGGGATGTAGTTGAACCCGTTGTCCATCATTACCGGTCTTGATGCTGGATCGGCCTCTTTCGCAGCCAGTTCATAACTCCTGACTATTCTCTGAAGACTGTCGTTCTCCAACGCCAACCGGTCATTCTGACCCTTGAGCGAGAAGTAGTCGGAGATGGCCTGTGTGGTTCCCCACGTTTTGGCCATAAATCCGTGTGAGACCCTGGCTATCCAAAGCCTTTGAAGCTGGCTGTTGTGCGAAAGCATCAAGAGAGCCGCGACCTCCAACAGAATGAAGACCACGGCTATGAACAATCTCTGGATGATGGATCTCTCCTTCGGCATTACCTCATCAGGAATGAGTAGTTGGATGTCTTCTTGAGGGCGATGCAGGTGCCTCTCGCCACCGCGCGGAGCGGATCCTCGGCCACGTGGAACTGGATGTTCACCTTTTCCGTGAACCTCTTCGCAAGACCGCGCAGAAGAGCGCCGCCGCCTGAAAGGAATATTCCGTTCTCAACGATGTCTGAATATAGCTCCGGAGGTGTCTGCTCAAGGACGTGAAGGATCGAGGACTCCAGTTTCGCTATGGATTTGTCAAGGCAGTGAGCGATCTCCTGATAGGTGATCGTGGCCTCGACAGGGTGGGCGGTCATAAGGTTAGGACCGTTCACAACGTATGGCTCAGGTTCCTCGTCAAGATCCGGAATGACGGCTCCGACAGCGATCTTGATCTTTTCGGCGGTTGTCTCACCGATCTTGATGTTGTGCTGCTGGCGCATATAGTACTGGATGTCGCTGTTGAACACATCGCCGGCTGTCGCGATGCTTTCCTGCACCACGATGCCGCCCAATGAGATCACGGCGATCTCAGCGGTACCGCCACCTATATCGACAACCATATTTCCCTTAGGCGCCTCTACATCGAGTCCGATACCGAGAGCGGCGGCCATCGGCTCATAGATCAGGTACACATCACGTCCGCCGGCGTGCTCGCAGGAGTCGCGCACGGCCCTGATCTCGACCTGTGTACTGCCGGACGGGA
>CAVKYA010000295.1:0-3616 GCA_963660255.1 Bacteroidaceae bacterium
AAAATATTCTTTCATCCTGACTTTACCGGACGCTGTCATCAGAATATTGATGGTTGCCGCTTGGGACAGATCGTGACAGGAGAGGCTGGTTTGCTTAAACTCCTGCAGGATTATTCCGGCATTCACCGTGTCGTCCCGAGTGACAAGGACCGCTTGGTGACGTGCCTTGAAGGATTGCATAAGGTAGTGGGCGATGCCTGCCCTCTAAAAAGGTCATTTGAGATTGACCCGATGGCCGCTGCGGCCAAGGTTTTGGAATGGCGCGACGAACTTGTTCTCAATGGCTGGTCACCGTCAGGCGAACAAGGTAACTGGAAACTTGACCTTATCACCTCTTTGGAGTGTGAGGACATTAAGGGAACGGCTGACCAATGGGCGGAAATACTTCGTGTCACATCCCTGACGCAGGTCCTTCCGGATGGAACGGAATTGGTCGTCCCGGAATTGTTTACGAAGCCTGTGTTTCTGCACTTGCTTGAGAATCTCAAAAAGTATGGAACCAAGGTGTTCTACCTTGACTCAAAAGGGGCGGCTCCGGCGGGAACTAATCTGGGGATAATCCAGTCCGGGTTGTTCGACAATAATGAGAAAATCATGTTGAACAAGGATGACGGCACTTTCAATGTCTTGCATTTCAAGACAGATGATGAGGCTGTCAAGTATGTGGCGACCACTGTCCCAGCTTCGGAGAAAAGACTGTTCGTCTGTTCGTCCACCAAGCGTCTGGACAATATCCAGACGTATTTGGGGCAACCTCGTTCCGGTTCTTCGATTGGGGATTCCGAACCTCAGATAGTACAGTTGTTCAAGATCGGGATGTCACTTTTCCAATACCCGGCCAACATTGGCTCTGTCGTTTCATGGCTTCAGGCTCCAGTGAGTCCTTTGGGTGATTTGAGGTTCAGCCTGATGCGTGCTGTCAAGGATTCGGGTGGTTTGTTCAACAAGGAGTGGGACAAGGCCATAACTGACGAACGGAACGCGATCTGTGACAACGAGGACGTTGAGAGCGAAAGAAAGAAGCGTGTCGCCAAATTTGACAGGATTGTCAATCGGTTTATTATCAAACCATCCAAGACGATAGAGAAGGCTAAAGTCAGTGATTTCTGCGGGAATATGTCCCAATGGGCTGTCGCGATGTCGCAGTCTGAGCGTTATCAGGCAATGCCGGGAGCTGTCGCTCAATTCTCTACTCTCAGGAGTTTGTTTGACTTGATGGGCGTGGTTGTCAATGAATATGATGGTGATCTGGATGGTGTCATCCTGCGCCGTATGGTGATCCAACTTTGTCATGGTGATGAATATGATCTGTATCACGCTGAATGTGGAGGCCGTGAAGTGGTTACCTCACCTGGTGACATTCTGGATCCGGCTTCGGAGGTGGTTTGGGTTGACATGTATAATGTATCTGTGCCGTCGGGACAGTTTAAATTCCTGACATCTGGAGAGAAAGCACGGCTGGAGTGTGAGGAATGGACAACAGAGAATGAACTAAGGTTCCGTGACAATGTTCAGGCGATGCCATTATTCAAGGCCAAGGAGAAATTGACTTTGATTTACGCGGATTATGCGGACAATGCCCCGACGGTGAAGCATCCTTTGCTGGTCCGCCTCGAGGCAAGGATCGGAAATTTCAAGGATTTTGTGAAAGACTATCCTGAAATCCCGGATGAGGCGTATGAGGATAGAATCCGGATTGACAACTATGCGGAAAACACTGATGAATCTCATGAGATAAGGCTCAGGGACAGCGCCATTCCTTCAAGGCGTGATACTGAGAGCTATTCATCGCTGGATTCACTTGTGCAACATCCTTTCGATTATGTCTGCAATTATGCCGCGAATCTGCGTGAGCCGACATATTTCGACAAATCCTTGGTAGAGGCGGTGATGGGAAATGTGGCCCACAAAGTAGTCCAGATTATGTTTACCGAAGGGGCTCCGTTCAGGGAAAGCTTTGACCGGTCTATTCTCGAATGTGGGGCGGTTCTGCTTCTGGAAGAGAATGTGGTCGCAAGAAAAGAACTTGAAGTGAGGCTTGCCAAGGGGATAGAAAGGCTGAAACACTTCATCCGACGGAACAATCTGACATTTTATGCTTCCGAGAAGGAATATTCTTGTGGGTGGAAGGGTAAGTCTCTTGCTGCGAGAATGGATATGATTCTTACTGACAGTGCCGGAAATCCGGTGATACTTGACTTCAAGAACACCTCTGTTCCCGCTTCTTATGAGAAAAGAATAGCGCAGAACAAGGCTCTCCAATTGGCTGTTTACGAATATGTCGTCCGGAAATCGGAAGAGTTCGCCGGCAAGGCGGTGAGGAAGGCTTACGTCATTTTACCTGATGCGCAGATATTCACGTCCGATGAGTTCGAGATGGTCTCTCCAATCGCTCCGGCTGACAGAGGACGTGTCGAAGGCGATTTGATGGAACTCCTCGGCAACTCATTTGATTTCAGGTGGGAGCAACTGGAGAATGGAATAGTGGAGCTGGGTGAAGGTCTTCCTGCCGATGTGACGGAATATGGTCAGAATCAGTCGGAAAAGGGATTGTTCCCTATCAAGGAGAATGATCGGAAAATAAAGTATGACAATATTTACTCTAACGTTAAAGGATTGAGGTAATCTATGAAAAATACAAAATATATAAGCGCAAGCGCCGGTAGTGGGAAAACATATAGCATTGTGAACGAACTGGCGGGTCAGATTCAGAATGGAATCGTCAGGAACGGAAAGGTTGTAAGGGTGCGTGGCGATCAGGTTATCGCTACGACTTTCACCAAGAAAGCGGCTGCGGAACTGCAGGAAAGGGCCCGGGCGATTCTCGAAGATAAGGGAATGTTCGACGAGGCTTCCAGACTTGCCAATGCGGCTATTGGCACGATCCACTCTGTCGCGTTTCAGATGCTGAGCAGATTCTGGTATCTTGCAGGAGTCAGTGCGGACGTTAGGATAATGCCGGAGGAAGAGGTACGGTTCTATGTAAATCAATCGTTGGCATCGTGTGTGACCGAAGACGACCTTGCCTTTTTCGACAAGTATAGGAAGTTCTTTGATTTGACGACAACTGAGGATGGCAAATATCTAAAAGTGCCTGATACAGAATTTTGGCTTGATGACTTGAAGTCGATTGTGGACACTATGCATAATTTCCGTGCGGATGATCTGGAGTCTGGAGAGAAAGAATCGATCCGGCTCGTGGAGCAGTTTTACAAGAATCCGTATCCAAATCAAGATGCCACTCCGGAATATGCCAAAGGAGTTATGGAACGTCTGGAGGTTGGTGTCAGAAAATGTAAAAGATTGGCTAAGGCTGCGGATGACTTGGCAGAGATGGTTACGAAATCATTTTCGGAGGATGTGGATGAAGCTAAGCTGATGCCTTTGCTGGCAAGCATTATCAAACGCCTTTCGGGAGCGAAAAGCCTTGATGGTCCAGCAGTTGATGATCTTGCTGAACTTTTGCGTATCCAGAGAGTTCTGGCTTGTTCGCCGAATGTGTTGAGGTTGCAGAAAGAGTATATTCATAGAATATTCGTTCTTGCCGAGAAGTGGAGAAATGAATATGCCGCATTCAAGGAATCACGTTGCCTGCTGGACTTCAACGACCTTGAAA
>CAVKYA010000296.1:0-3598 GCA_963660255.1 Bacteroidaceae bacterium
GTGGAAAGAGTCAGTGACAGGATAAATGTGAAGTCGGAGGGTGATTTCGCTGATTACGGCACTTATTTCCATCAGGTCCTGTTCGGCTGGAGATTAGGGGAGGACAACACCGCTCTGATCAAATCCTTGGCGCGAGACTTTCATCTGCTCGCTCCGCTGAATGAGCCGGATAAGATTTCGGCGACGGTTGAGTCGTTCTTTTCTTTCATGAAAAACACTTATGGTGATTCTATATCCTTGCATAGGGAACTACCGTTCAGGAAAACACGTGACGGTCAGGTGATTTCAGGAAGCATCGATCTAGCTTATGAGACCGAGGATGGTGTGGTGCTGGTGGACTATAAGACTTGTCCTCGGCCAGTCAATGAACTGACCGATAGGACTAGTGATTTCTATGCAGGTAAATACGCTCCGCAGCTTGATTGTTACCGGCACGCTATAGAATCTTCTGGTAAAAAAGTGAAAGACACGATTCTTTTTTATCCTACTTCTGGAGTGGTTGTGAAGATTTGAGACGGTATGCTGTTGATGTTGAGGTGTCCTGCATCAGAACCCGATCTTTTTGATGTTGCCGGCGCGCTTGAGGGTCTCGGAGCGGCAATATTCAGACAGGACATCGTAGTCAAGGGATTCGTTGCCGGTCAGGACGGCATCTACGGCTTTCATACGGGAGATGTTCTCGATCTGGCCGCCGCTGAAGTCGAATTCTGAGGCGAGCCTCAAGGCTACCTCGTCGATTAGGCCGGGGATCAGGGATTCCCAGATTTTGGCCCTTACGCTGATCTCCGGCCTCTTGAACTCGATCTTGTAGAGGAAACGTCGCTCGAAGGCCTTGTCGATGTTGTCAGTGAGGTTGGTTGTGGCGATGAGGATTCCCTCCATCGACTCCATCTCCTGTAGGATGATGTTCTGGATGGAGTTCTCCATCTTGTCCACAGCGCTCTCGGCGCCTTCCCGGCGTATTCCGAAAATGGCGTCGGCCTCGTTGAACAGCAGTATCGGCTGAACCTTCTTTTTCGAGCACTTATCTTTGTACATCTCAAACGCCGCCTTGATGTTTTTCTCGCTCTGTCCCACCCACATACTCTTGATCTGTTCCACATTGACCGGGAATATGTCCCTGCCTGTGGCGCGCGCCAACTGATAGACAGTCTCCGTCTTGCCGGTGCCCGGGCTGCCGTAGAAGAGGCAGGCGAATCCTTTCCGCATCCCGTGTTTCTCAAGGCTGGCGGTGATATTCCTGAAATTCTGTGGCTGAAGAAGATTGGCGAGCCTTTCCACCTGGGCGTTAACGTCTGCGTTGAAGAACAGTTTTTTCTCTGTCACCTTTTTGTGGGACACGAGATTGTCGCCACGGTTGTTCGTCTCGGTCCTGCTCTTCATCTTGTGTTCCGGTAGGAATTTCCTCAAACCTTTTTTCGTGAACCTGTAAGAGCCTCTGTCAAAGAACGATTCCACCGAGTCGAAGACAAGAAAACCGTCTGTGATAAGCTGGCTCTCACCCCTTTCCAGAGACCTCAGCATCGCCCGTGAATCTTTTTGAGACTGAAGAGCGTCGCGGATGTCTGACTGGTCGAATCTGTCCTTGCATTCGCTCACATACAGCGCGCATAGATAGACAATGACCTTCTTTAGATCAGAGTTTTTTGTGTAGCCGGAAAGCGTCTTGACAAACGGAAGTTCCTGATTTGCCTTCAACGCGGAATTGATCTCAAGGGAAAGCGACTCATCGTCAAGTTCTCCGCGAGAGTTCTTTTCATAGAGGTCCATAATGGTGTCAAACAATTCCACCTCTGTCATCTTTGAATATTCCGGAGCGACGAACGGCTTGTCGGCGGCCAGACACTTCAGCACACCCATCGGCACATTGTAGCCTGAAGAGTCGATTCCGCTGGCTCGTTTGAGCAGTCTCTTCGAGACAAGATCCTCAATCTCATCCAGATGCATCAGCAGGGATGTCCGGTGACATTGAAGATATGAGCTCAGATTCTCAATAGTGACTGAGGACCAGCTGGACAACTCTATGAACAGGGAAAGCAACACGGCCTGAGTTTTCGTGATTTTCAGCCTCTCGGCAAGGTAGGCGGAGAACGGCTCGACCATATTCATAAACTCATCCGTCAGACCGGAATTGCAGGATCTGGAGATGATGCCGTCCACAGCCTTGAGCAGGGTGAGGTTCTCAAGCTCCTCTGGTGTGGGAGCCAGCAATTTCTGTTCGATGTCTTCCAAGTTGAAAAAGTCTCTGTTTCTTCTTCTCATAGTTTTTTTCTTTTTTTCGGTTAATACAATCTTATTCTTTGTTTCTCAACCATTATTTGACAAAATGGTGATGTTTAGCATCGGTTATATCCGGCAGTCTTATCCGGCGAGACTCCAAGTCCGTTTGAGAAGCCTATCCGTATTCCGGAGTTTTGCGAAGAGTCTGTTGCGGCTTTTCGAGACGGCCTGGTGGCTTATTCCGAGGTTCTTCGCCACCATCTCATCGGTTGGTGTGATATCTTTTTTGATCAGCCGGATCATTTCCTCAAGCACTTTTCGCTCGCACTGACTTATGTCTGTCGTGTATCTTAACAGATACCTTAGCCGGACTGCGGCGTTCTCGCGGTCTTCCATTCTGGAGGAGGAATATTCAGAGTCCGATTCAATGAAGTCATATCTTGCTTCGTCGTGATCCTCGCTGTCCCAGCCTTCGTCAATAGAGACGATGCGCTTTTGCCGGTCGGTCATTGTGCGGAAATAATTGCGTATGGCCGAACTGACGTATGCCGTGAACGAAGTGCCCTTTTGGGGGGCGAATTTACCCAAGCAATTGTAAGTGACCCACATCCCTATGTGCTTCAGCTCGTCTGCCGAATATGTCCTCAAGGATATTCCGAAACTTTTGGCCAGCCTTGCCGTCAGGCCGATGCAGTCTCGGATCACTTTTTCCTGTGCTTTGAAGTCGCCGTTTTGTGCGGCGAGGATTGTCGAGTCAGAGATGCTGACGGATTTGGAGGAGAATAGTTTACTCATAAAGTTATTATTTAAGTTTATTTTACGTGCCAGACCATTGTGTGGTTGCGCGGAGGGGGAAAGTACTAAAAACTATGCCAAAAATCCGGATGTGTCCAGCCTATCTGGACAATTTTGGAAAAAGTGTCATTCGTGCCTTGAATTATATGTAGGGAATATGTTTGCCTTGATTAAACGACTTTCCAATGATGTTGGCAAGTAGGAGAAATAGCCAGAGGTGAAATCGTAACCGCAAATTTGGGAAATGCGAAAAAGTTTGCGAATTTGGTTGCGGATTGCTGTTATGCGAAGTATAACTTATGTGGCGGTGAGATTTGCGGCTCGGAATGGTAACACCTGCCGAAATGTCAGTGTGGCGCAATGGCTTGTGATTGAATATATTAGTGAATCCAGCCCTCCTGATTTGCCTATCGGCGTTTGGCAAGTTGTTGAGAACCAGCGGAAAGCGATTCCGTTGTGATATTTGTAAAAAGGTAATGAAGTTTTGAATATGAGAGAAAGTGACAATAAGAAAGGAAATATTAATTTAAGAATAAATAGTAACGCTATGAGAAAAGGACCTTATGACCCTGCGGTGACAGCG
>CAVKYA010000297.1:0-3577 GCA_963660255.1 Bacteroidaceae bacterium
TCTCGCTGGTCTTCGATGGCCAGGAGGCGTTTGGCAACTTCCTTCGGGTACGAGGAGGCTCTGTCATCCAATCTCTGAATCTGGGCTTCAAGATGAACATAGAGGAGGAACAGGCCTCGGTCCTCAGCACGTTCATCGCGGAGATCGAATCCAAGTTCGGAGCCTTGGCGAAAGAGGTCATCGTTCCGTTCAAGCCGGACGTGGAGATTGACGGCATCGAATTCCGTATCCCGGCCCGGGGAGACAAACTCTCCCTGCTCGAACTCAGCGTCAAGAATGCCAAGGAATATCTCTTCAACTCCCTCAAGCAGAGGGAACACACCGATCCTGATGAATATCGCAGGATGGTTCTTGAGGACTTGCGCAAGGCCTTGGGAATGAAGGAACTACCGACCCACATCGAGTGCTTCGACAACTCCAACATCCAGGGAACCAATCCGGTGGCTTCCTGTGTGGTATTCCGTGACGGAGTCCCGTCCAAGAAAGATTACCGCAAGTTCAAGATCAAGACGGTCATCGGGGCCAATGACTTCGCGTCGATGAAGGAGGTTGTCAACCGAAGATATTCAAGAATGCTGGAAGAGGCTCCTGACGATCTTCCGCAACTCGTTGTGATAGATGGTGGTGAGGGCCAGTTGGAGTTCGCCCGTCAGGCTCTCGCCGAGCTGGGGTTGATGGACAAGCTGATGGTCGTCGGCCTTGCCAAACGTATGGAACTCGTGATCAGGGTGAATGACCCTTATCCGCTGTTCCTTGACCGCAACTCTCAGGCGTTGAAAGTTCTGATGCACATCCGTGACGAGGCGCACCGCTTCGGTATCACCTTTCATCGCAGCCTCAGGAGCAAGGCTCAGATCCAAAGCGCTTTAAGAGAGATCAAAGGTGTCGGCGAACAGACCGAGAAACGTCTCTTGATGCACTACGGCTCCGTCGCCCGCGTAGCCGCCGCCCCTCTCGAAGACCTCTCCAAACTCGTCTCCCCGTCCCTCGCCGCCGAGATTCTCAGGGCGCTTAATCAGTCTTGACCTCGTGCATAGATCTGACCGTGAAACACAAGTGACATCCGTGCGTGAAGGCGTTCATTCTACGCACCATACAACCTGCATGCCGTCCTTCGTGCGTGTGTCCGGCTTCCCTACGCACGATAGCTTCTCTTGCATTATCCGTGCGTGGAAGTGACGTTTTCACGCACCGATAATCCTTAACGTAACCAATCGCGTCACGTTTGGCGGAGACAGGGTTTTTCGGTATATTTGAATATTCAAATACTAAGATTGATTGTAATGAGAAAAACTCTGGTGATGGTGGCGGCGTTTTGGGCCGCGGGATTCGGGGCATGGGCTCAGGACGATGAGAATTCAGGACTGGAATGCACGAGCATTGTGGTCGGAAGGCTGGCGAGTACGGACGGGTCGGTGATGACCTCGCATACTTGCGACGGCACTTCGCACACTTGGGTGAATATCGTTCCGGCGAAGGATCACAAGCCGGGGTCCGTGACTCAGATCCGTAAGAACTGGCGCAAGACGAAGTTTGTGACCGACACCGCCGGGATCAAGGTCGTGGGGGAGATTCCTCAGGTCGCGCATACATATTCTTACGTCAACACCGGTTACCCGTCGCTGAACGAGAAGCAGGTGGGCATCGGAGAGACGACGTTCACGGGGCCGGACACGCTCATCAACCGTGACGCGCCACTTGTCATCGAGGAGCTCTGCCGTCTGGCGTTGGAGCGCGCCGCCACGGCAAGGGAGGCTGTCAAAGTGATGGGCTCTTTGGCTGAGGAATATGGCTACGGAGATGGTGGTGAGTGTCTTACGGTCTCCGATCCGAAAGAGGTCTGGCAGTTTGAGATCGTGGGAGTCGGTAAGCATAAGATCGGCGCGGCTTGGGCGGCCCAGAGAATTCCGGACGGACACGTCGGGATTTCCGCCAACATTCCAAGAATAGGCAAGATTGACCGCTCTGATACCGAGAACTTTATGGCTTCGGACAATCTTGAGCAGGTTGCGATTGACAACGGTCTTTGGGACGGGAAGGGTGATTTTGTCTTCTGGAAGGTGATTGTCTGCTCCTATGCTCAGGGAAGGAATTACCGCGAGAGGGAGTTCAGGGTATTTGATCTGCTGGCTCCGTCGCTCGGCCTGAAATATGGTATGGATGATTTTCCGTTCTCCGTAAAGCCGGATTCCTTGGTCGATGTCAGAAAAGTGATGGCGTTGCTGAGAGATACTTACGAGGGTACCGAATGGGATATGTGCAAGAACTGGACGATTGATGTGCCTGAGAAGGATGGCGTTCCCGCCCACAAGGAGACGAGCCCTCTGGCCAATCCTTGGCTGACTACTCCGATGCGGAACACGCTGAACAGCATCGCTCCGGGAGTGATTGATTTCCGGAGGACGCTCGCGGTGGCTTGGTGTTCATATTCAACGGTCATCCAGAGCCGCTCATGGCTGCCTGACGGCATCGGTGGAGTCTGCTGGTATGCGGTGGATAATCCTGCGCAGAGCCCTCGCATTCCGATTTTCTGCGGAAGCACGAAACTGCCTTCGGCCTTTGAGAAATGCGGGCAGAGGGAATATTACCCGAACAGTGTCTTGTGGGAGTTCCGCCGCGCGAATAAACTGGCTACCCTTTCTTGGCAGACTACCAAGAAAGAGTTCACTGACAATGTATTGGAGATGGAGGCGATGACTTTCGAGGGATTGCCGGAACTGGAGGTGGAATATTCAAAAGCCTCGGATAAGAAAAGGGCAAAGCTACTGAATGCCTACACCGCCGGGATCCACGACAAGTGCGCCGCTCGTTGGAAGGAACTTGAGGCGAAGTACTGGTCGATGTTCGGACGCGGATTTTAGAATATTCCTGAATATGAGAATACTGAATATGCTTGTGGCGGTTTTGTCTGCATTGACATTCTCTTTGCCGGCCTTGGCTCAGGATTGCTGCTGTTCGGAGGACTTCAAGCAGAAATACGTGGCGTTGTCGTTTGATGACGGGCCGAGTTTGAAGTACACTCCGATGATGCTGGATGTGTTGGAGGAGAACGGTGTGAAGGCCTCGTTCTTCCTGATCGGTCAGAACATCACGGAGGAGACCGCCCCGATCATCCGCCGGATGGTCCGGATGGGATGCGATGTGGAGAACCATACATATTCCCATCCTAATCTCACGCAGATTCCTGACACTCAGATTCTTGATGAGGTGGCAAAGACGGATTCCCTGATTGAGGTTTACGCCGGAATGAAGCCTAAGTACTTGCGTCCTCCGTTCACCGCGCATAACGCCCACGTGGCCGGACTTGTTGACGGGAAGATATTCATCGCCGGTCTGAGTTGCCGTGACTGGAGGGCCGAGATGCCCGTTGAAGATCGCATAACGATGACTCTTGACCGTGTCGAGGACGGCCGCATCCTCCTCTTCCACGACACCAACGAGCGTACCGTCGAGGCCATGAAGACCATAATCCCCGAGCTCAAAGCCCGTGGCTACGAGTTCGTCACCATTCCCGAACTATTCCGCCTTTCCGGCCACATTCCCGCCTACAACTCTCCGAAGATGTACGGCAGGGCCT
>CAVKYA010000298.1:0-3479 GCA_963660255.1 Bacteroidaceae bacterium
TTCACGAAATCCTTACCCGCGATCTCGCTGATAGCATAGACATCCCCCACGTGCTCGATGATAGGAGCGATCGCCACAGGAGCCATAAACACAATCGCCTGCCAAGAGAGGCTCATTTTCGAGAAATGAGGAAGTTGGAACCAAGGTGCGGTCGCGACACCGCTGAAATCCATTGAGCTTCTGTAGAAAATCACGGCCACGATGTAACCGGCAAGAGCACCAAAGACAACCGGGATGAGCTTGATCATACCCTTGCCCCAGCAAGAGCAGATGATCGCGACGAAAAGAGACACGAGTGCGAGAACCCAGTTCTTGCTGGCCATATCGACTCCTGTTCCGGCAAGAGATAGACCGATGAGTATGATGACCGGTCCGATCACAATAGGCGGGAATAGCTTCTTTATAAAGTTGACACCGAATAACTTAACCAAAAAGCTCATCAGAATGTACACCAGGCCCACGGCCACAAGTCCGCAGAACATTCCGGATAATCCGTAGAGTTCGGTAGCCTTGATGATCGGAGCGATGAAAGCGAAGCTGCTGCCGAGGTAGATCGGAACCTTTCCTCCGGTGACGGCGTGGAAAAGAAGAGTGCCGAGACCGGCCGCGAGGAGAGCGATGGCTGGATCAAATCCGACCAGAAGCGGGACGAGAACCGTGGAACCGAAGGCCACGAACATGAACTGAACTCCGACGATGGATCGTTTCAGTGGGGATAAGGTTTGTTGTGACATAAATATTAAGTTATTTAGAAGCTCGATTGTACAGTACGGCAGCGATGATACCAAAGATCACGTTAGGAAGCCACAGAGCGACCACAGGCGGCAACGCTCCGGAATAGACGAACATCTGGCTGAACCTCATAAAGAGGATGTAGGTGAAACTGAGGCCTATACCGATTCCGATGTTCAGCCCGATGCCTCCCCTGCGCTTTCTGGAGGAAAGACTTACGCCCATAAGGGTCAGGATGAAAGCAGAGAACGGCAGGGCAAAACGGTTGTGCTTCTCGATGAGAGCGTACATCACATTGGCGTCTCCCCTCATCTTCTGTGTGGCTATCAACTCGTCAAGCTGCTCCGCCGGCAAAGTCTCGACGGTCTTCTTGTTGCGGTAGAAATCCGTGACTGTAAGACTGAGCACGGTATCCAGTTCCGCTCCGGTGGTCACACGGTCCTGAAGGCCTTCGGAATATTCCCTTATGAAGTAATTCTTCAGTTTCCAGCCACCGAAAGTGCTGTCCCAGACGGCTTTCTCGGCTGAAATCTTCCTGACGAGCTTGTTATCATCTATGTCCTCCAGAGTGAAGTCATAGGCAGTGTTGTTCCAGGAGCTGAAAGACTCCACCGAGACAAACTTCCCGGGGTTGATCTGGTAATGCACATTATTGGAAGACAAAGAATTTCGATGTTTGATGTACTTCATCTCGAAATTGATCCGCTTGACATTGGACCTCGGAATGACCCATAGGTTGAGCGAAAGTGAAAGCGTGGCGATAAGAAGAGCCGAGACCATATACGGCACCATCATCCTCTTGTAGCTCACGCCGCAGGACAGAATAGCGATGATCTCGCTGTTGGCGGCCATCCTGGATGTGAAGAATATCACCGTGATGAACACGAACAGCGGACTGAACATATTCACGAAATACGGGATGAAGTTCACGTAATAGTCAAAGACTATGGCGTGAAGAGGCGCCTTGTTCTCGACGAAATGATTGATCTTCTCGCTGATGTCGAAGATTATGACGATTCCGATGATGAGAAGAAGGGCTATAAAGAAGGTCAAGATGAACTTCTTTATGATGTACCAGTCTATCTTCTTCAATCCCACGTTCATATTCCTAAAGTCTTGAGCTTATTTTCTTTACGGTCACTTCCTTCCAAGAGGCGAAATCCCCCGCCTCGATGTGCCTGCGCGCCTCGCGGACCAGATCAAGGTAGAACGCCAGATTATGCTCGCTCGCGATCATCGCGGCAAACATCTCCTTAGCGATGAAAAGGTGATGCAGGTAGGCTCTTGAATATGTCCGATCGACAAACGAGGCTCCCTCCGGATCGATCGGCGAGAAATCCTCCGCCCATTTGGAATTGCGCATATTCATTATGCCGTTCCAGGTGAATAGCATTCCGTTGCGGCCGTTGCGGGTAGGCATCACGCAGTCGAACATATCCACTCCTCTTGCGATTCCCTCAAGGATGTTGGCCGGAGTGCCGACTCCCATAAGGTAGCGTGGCCTGTTGTCCGGCAGGATCGGGCAGACGAGCTCAAGCATCTCGTACATCTTTTCGGTAGGCTCCCCCACCGCAAGTCCGCCAATAGCGAAACCGCCGACGGCATCGCTGTCTCCTACAAGGCTGACGGCGTGATCAACCGCCCGTTTGCGGAGTTCGGGATAGACACATCCCTGAATAATCGGGAACATCACTTGATTGTACCCGTACAGAGGCTCTGTCTCGCAGAAATGCTTGAAATAACGCTCCAGCCAGCCCTGGGTCAGTTTCAGAGACTTGGCGGCATACCTTTCGTCAGCATCACCCGGACAGCACTCGTCAAGAGCCATCATTATGTCAGCCCCGATAACCCTCTGGGTGTCAACGTTGTTCTCCGGGGTGAATGTATGTCTTGAGCCATCAATGTGGGACTGGAAACGGCATCCCTCCTCCGTGATCTTGCGGATTTTGGTCAACGAGAACACCTGAAATCCGCCGCTGTCCGTCAGGATCGGCCTGTCCCAGTTCTCGAACTTATGCAATCCTCCTACTTTACGCAGGGTGCCGAGCCCCGGTCTCAGATAGAGATGATAGGTGTTGCCAAGGATGATCTCGGCCTTGATGTCCTCCTTCAAATCCTTGTGATAGACCCCTTTGACCGAACCGACAGTCCCGACAGGCATAAATATAGGAGTCTTCACCTCACCGTGATCGGTGGTGAACACACCAGTCCTCGCCCTTGATCCGGGGTCTTTAGCTATCTCTCTGAAAACCATTCTTCCAAAATTTAACCCTCAAAGATAGTGATTTTTAGCCGAAAACTCGTACATTTGTTTGTTTTGACCATACGCAAATAACAAAAAACACGATAACGTTATGAGCAACAAGCACATCAGCCTCAGGCTGATCATTATGAACTTCCTCCAGTACGCCATCTGGGGAGCGTACCTGACATCTATGGGAAGTTTTCTCGGCAAGGCCGGGCTTGGACCCCAGATCTGGCTTTTCTTTGCCACGCAAGGCTTCGTTTCCATATTCATGCCGGCCCTGATCGGCATCGTGGCCGACAGATGGATCCCGGCTCAGAAGACCCTGTCCCTCTGCCAACTGATCGCAGGTGTAGCCATGCTCGGCACCGGACTGTACGCGATGGGGAATGTCAATCTGACCGACGGAGCCTACGTTGTCAGTACTGATTTCAACTTCAGCGTCTTCTACATTCTTTACACGATCAGCGTTGCGTTCTACATGCCGACAATCGCCCTGACC
>CAVKYA010000299.1:0-3471 GCA_963660255.1 Bacteroidaceae bacterium
ATCCAGAGGTCATCACGGATCCGAACAAGCAGACGGAGTCCATTACCCGTCCAGTACGTGAACTGGATTTGGAAATACTACTTGAAGATGCCGTTGACTTTAATCATTTCAAGTTGGAGTTCAATATGGATGGGGCACTTTTCTGGGTGATTTATGCTGTGGACTTCTCTAAGAATCAATCTTTCGGGAAAAGTTCTGACACAGGCCCTTATGATTCCAAGGAGTCCCGTGGATTCAACGTGCTGCCGTCCGATGTTTACTCAAGCGCGTGGATGAGTGCTGACGACGAACCACAGTGGATCAGCGTGGATCTCGGCACAAAGAGAAAATTCAGCGAGATTCGTCTTCACTGGATCCATAAGGCTGAGAATGGCTGCATTGAAATCTCGGACGATGCGAAAGACTGGAAAAAGATCGCTGATCTTCCTCGGACAGATTCACTGACATATTCATTCAAGGCGATAGGGAACGCACGTTATGTCCGCCTTTCAATGGAAGGAGCGGATGTGAGCGGACATTTTGCTTTGAGCGAGATGGAAGTTTTGGGGCCGAAGGTCGCTGAAGAGACAAAGACTGAATGGAGACTTCAACGGGCTTCCGCAATATCAGAGAGTGGCGAGGTGATTTCAACCAATGAATATGATGATTCGTCCTGGCTTCCGGCTGTCGTGCCGGGAACAGTTCTCTACAGCTACATCGCGGCCGGTGCGGTTCCTGATCCGGGAATCGCGGACAATAACCTTCAGATTTCAGAATCGTTCTTCAATTCTGATTTCTGGTACAGATGGACTCCTCGTTCAGCCGCTGAGCTTGCCGAAGCGTTGAAGCGTGAGGAAGGCGAGTCACTGTTTCTATCCTTTGACGGAATCAACTGGAGGGCGGAAGTTTACGTGAATGGAAAGCGTGTCGGAGACATTGCCGGAGCGTTCAAGCGGGCAAGTTTCGACATAACTGATCTGATCCAAAATGAGAACAATGTAGTTGCTGTTCACATCATAAAGCCGGCTCACTTCGCTGCCGTAAAGGAGAAGAACGCAGAGAGTCCGGATTTCAATGGTGGCCAGCTCGGAGCGGATAATCCGACATTCCACGCCACTGTGGGGTGGGACTGGATGCCTACTGTCAGAGGACGCGATATGGGAATATGGAACGATGTGCGGATTGAGAAGGTGAATGCGGTGACTTTGAGCGATCCTCTGGTTCAGAGCAAGATAACAGACGGTCTTGCGTCAATGACAGTGTCGGTCAAGGTGGCGGAAACGGCTTGCGAGTCGCTTGGGCACTTCGACAGGCTCAGTGACCCGCAGGGGCAGCGACCGGAAAAGAGCATCAGCGGAACCCTGCGGGGAACCATCGGTGACATAGAGTTCTTGAAGAAAGTTGAATTGAAAGCAGGGGAGAGCGGAACGATCATATTCACCCCTGAGGAATATCCGCAGTTGAAGGATCAGAGAATCGCTCTTTGGTGGCCGAACGGCTACGGTGAACCGGCTTTGCATAAAGCGTCATTCTCCTTCATCCCGGATGGAGCGACAGAGGCGATGACCTCAATCGAATGGCAGGCTGGCATCCGTGAATTCACTTACAGTGATGTGACAAGCGACCTCAAGATGTTCATCAACGGCCGTCGCTTCTTCCCTAAAGGCGGCAACTGGGGCTTCAGTGAATATAATCTCCGCTATCGTGCGAATGAATATGACACCGCGGCACGTTTGCATAGGGAGATGAACCTGAATATGATCCGTAACTGGGTCGGCCAGACCGGTGACGAGGAGTTCTACGATGCCTGCGACAAGTACGGAATCGTGGTTTGGCAGGACTTCTGGCTGGCGAATCCGGCGGACGGTCCTGATCCTGACGACAATGAGATGTTCCTTGACAATGCTCGGGATTATGTCAGCCTTATCCGCAAGCATCCGAGCATAGGTCTGTATTGCGGCCGTAACGAGGGTTATCCTCCGGCAGCCCTGAATGCCGGCCTGATCGAGACTGTGAGAGTCCTTCATTCCGACATCGTTTATATTCCAAGCTCGGCCGATGACGGTGTCAGCGGTCACGGCCCGTATCGTGCCGTCGAGCCTTCGTTCTACTTCGAGAATCCGACCTCCAAGTTCCACAGCGAGAGAGGAATGCCAGCCATTATGGAATATGAAAGCTTGCGTCAAATGCTGACTTCAGACCATCTATGGCCGACGAATGATGTGTGGGGACAGCACGATTTCACCAGGACAGGAGCACAAGGAGATACCGCGTTTGTCGGAATGGTCAGAAGACGTTTCGGGGAACAGGCGATGGAGTCCGCTGAGACTTTCGCCAAATATGCTCAGTGGGTCAACTATGATGGCTACCGCGCGATGTACGAGGCGAACAATGTTGGCCGTAAGGGGCTCTTGATCTGGATGTCGCACAGCGCCTGGCCAAGTCTCGCCTGGCAGACCTACGACTATTGGTTCCGTCCTACAGCCGCCTGTGCCGCCGTGAAGAAGGCCTGTGAGCCTCTGCATATCCAACTGAACCCAGCTACAAGCCATATTGAAGTGGTGAACGCCAGCTGCGGCGATCTGGAGAACCTGACCGCCAGCGTTTCCGTACTCAATCCGAACGGTGAGGAGGTATATTCAAAAACATCTGTTGTCAGTCCGGCGGAAGACACGACGACTCCGGTCATTGACATCGCCGATGTTCCGGATGGCCTTTGCATAGTGAATCTCAAACTGACTTCCACCGACGGAAAAGTCCTTTCTGAGAACCGATATTTCCGTAATTTCCGCTTCGGAAAGGACACCGGCAACTATCAGGCGCTTGTCGGTACAAAGTGGTTGGATGAGTCTATGCTTGGATTCGATTGACGGGCGGTCTGAAAAAAACGAAAATGGCGAATTTTGCACGTTACCAAAATTCGCCATTTTATTTTTTCATCCCGCTATAGTCAATCATATAATTTGGGGGATTTATGCATTTTCAGCTTGCAAGTCTTAGTAAGACAATGTAAAATGACACCCATTATAGACGTAAGCACTAAAGTGCATAGCTCCGTAATTTTTTTCAGTCCAGTGAAATGCCAGCCACGAACCTTAGCCACCCGCGGCTATAAGCGGGAGGGGCCCAACCATAGGTTGGGAGGGACGGAGCGCAAAGCGCGGAGGGTTCGTGGTGGCATTTCACTGGACGGGATAGTAAACTATATTGACTATAATGTCGTGAGGTGGAAATTGCGCCAGAGAACCTTGATGTTGTTGCCGTCGTGGATCTGGAGCATAATGCGGCCGGACTTGGAACCGATCAACTCATCATTGATGTCAACCATAGGCTCACCGTTCAGCCAAGTCTTCACATTGTCACCCTCGACACGCAGACGAAGAGTGTTCCATTCTCCTTCCTTGAGGATATCCTCCTTTTCGTCCGGAATCTGAACCAGCCATCCACGGCCATAAGACTCGTAGATGCCGGCAGTGTCATATCCCTTAGGAG
>CAVKYA010000300.1:0-3464 GCA_963660255.1 Bacteroidaceae bacterium
TTCTGGATGCCGGAGTGGTTGGCCTTGGAGCCGGTCGTGTTGATCTCGCGGCCCATCTCCTGAATGATGAAGCCGAGCTTGCGGCCGGGATATTCCTCACCGTCAATCGTGTCCATAAAATATTTGCAGTGCTGGCGGAGACGGACTTTCTCCTCGTTGATGTCCAGTTTCTCAAGGTAGAAGATCATCTCCTGCTCGAAACGGGACGGATCAACCTTCTGCTGGAGAGTCTCAAGGTTCTTCATCAGTTTCTCCCTCACGGCCTCGATCCTTTCCTTCTCGAAACCCTCGACCTGATTCTCAAGATCAAGGATATTCCTGACCCTTGAGGTGACGTCCTTGTAGAGAGCCTCGCCCTCCTTGGCGCGGTAATCATTGACAGCGGCGAGGGCCTCGTCTATGGCCTTTTCCACCGTCGGCCAGTTCTCCTCGGTAATCACATCCTGACGGGAGTTGTCCAGCACGTCAGGAAAACGCAGGATGGAGGCGAGCATCGTGTTCGGATTGAAAGTCAAGGAGTCGAACACAGGAAGGGATGAACCGAAATCCATCAGCTGGTCGTAATATTCCTTGAGGAGTTCCTTGTTGATCTGCTTGGCCATTCCTCCGGCCTTAGGCTCCCAGTTGATGTAGAGGTCGATTGTGCCACGCACCAGAGAATCCGTGATCTTCCTGCGCACAAGCAGTTCCTTGTCCTTTGGAAGGAGGGACGACTTGATGTTCGCGTCGGAGTTCTTGCCGTTGAGCGTCCTGATCTCGATGGTGAGTTTACCTGTCTCCAGGACGGCCTCAGCCTTGCCGTAACCGGTCATTGACTTGATCATATTCATTAATTTTACCACTTGGACCGGGATTCAAAGCAGCAGGATCCCGCTTCCGCCGCAAAGATAGTGATTCTGATCAAAACCGCCTTAAAAATCATCGCTTCGAGCGCATTATATTTCAGGAATATTTTCGTAAATTCGGCGATTATGAAAAGAACTATACTGGCAATCGTGGCTCTGCTTGCCGCGGCGACCCTTCACGCCGACGGCTTCCGCGAACTTTTGAACAATGGATGGGTTTTCTCCCTTGGTGACGCGTCTTCGATGAAAGAGGATTTCACGCACGGCACTGAATATTTCACCTATTTCTCGAAGGCCGGAACCGCCGGGCAAAGCAAGTCGCCGATTATGCGGGATTTCGATGACATCGGATGGCGGAAGGTCAATCTGCCGCACGACTGGGTCGTCGATCTGCCGTACAGCAAGGACGCCAGCCATTCCCACGGCTACAAATGCGTCGGATGGAACTACCCTGAGAACTCGGTCGGTTGGTACAGAAAGCATCTCGTCATTCCGGCGGAGGACTACGGCAAACAGGTCAGCATCGAGTTTGAGGGAATATTCCGGGACAGCGAGGTGTTCTGCAACGGATTCTACCTTGGGCACGAGAGGAGCGGCTATGCCTCAAGGACTTACGACCTCAGCCCATACCTGACCTACGGAGGGGACAACATAATAACGGTGCGTTGCGACGCTTCCACCGAGGAAGGCTGGTACTACGAGGGTGCGGGAATATACCGCAACGTCTGGCTCCACAAGGCCGGACCGGTAGCGGTGAGGCCATATTCATTGGATATGACAGGCGGTTTCCCGAAATTCGAGACCGTGATGGCCAGTGACACGCTTGATCGGTCCAAAGTCAGGACAGAGATCACCATCTTCGACGCCGAAGGGAACAAGGTCGAGAAACCTGACCATCTTTGGAGTCTTGATGATCCATATCTCTACACCGTGGAAATCCGTCTATATTACGATGGAGCCCTTTCTGACGAGCATAGAAGCCGCTTCGGAGTGCGCGACATCGAGTTCAGCCCGACCGAAGGCTTCCTCCTCAACGGCAAACAAGTCAAGCTGAAAGGCTGCGACCTGCATCTTGACCACGCCGGAGTCGGGGTCGGAGTGCCTGACGAACTGTGGCGATACCGCCTCACACAACTCAAGAAGTATGGATTCAACGCCATCCGCAGCTCCCACAATCCAGCGTCTCCGGCGATGCTCGACCTCTGCGACGAGATGGGATTCCTTGTGATTGACGAGAACCGCCAGCTTGGAGTCAACGATGAGCAGCTCAGCCAGTTACGCAGGATGATCGAAAGGGACAGGAACCATCCGAGCGTCATTCTCTGGAGCATTGGCAACGAGGAATGGGGCGTGGAGGGCATCGAGGCCGGCACAAGGATAGCCCGGAAAATGAGTGAATATGTCCACGGCATAGACCCGACCAGGCCTACCAACTATGGCAGTTCCGGAGGGCGTGAGCTTGTAAAGGGCGTTGATGTGTTCGGCTACAACTACATTGTGCAAAACCCGGTGGATGAATATCATAGACGCTTCCCGAATCACTGCGCCGTCGGGACCGAGGAAACCTCAGGAGCCGGAACCAGAGGCAAATACGTGACCGTCCCTGAGGAAGGCTGGATGACTCCACTCAACAGGGTTGACACCCTCGGCAGGATCAATGTCATCGAACACGGATGGAAGTTCTACAAGGAGCGTCAATGGACAGGCGGCCTCTTTTACTGGACCGGTCAGGACTACCGAGGCGAGCCTAATCCGATGGTCTGGCCGGCAACCGGATCACAGTTCGGAATCCTTGACTACTGTTGCTTCCCGAAAGACGAGGCCTTCTACCTCAAGGCAGCCTGGCTGGACGAACCTACGGTCCACATTTGCGGTCCGTACAAAGGAGAGGTGTGGGTATATTCAAACTGCGATGAGGTAAGGCTCTCCGCGGACGGCAGGAACCTCGGGAAAAAGAATATGCCGAAGGACGGTCACCTCGTCTGGAAGGTCGGCAATGCCAAGAGATTCACCGCTGCCGGCTACATCAAAGGAAAGAAAGTCACGACTGATGAATATCCTTCCGCCGTCTCCGGGACAACTCTCACCCTTTCAAAGGAATGGCTTAAGGCTGACGGACAGGATGTTGTCGTGATCGACATCGACTCCCCTGCCGAGACTCTGGACGTGGAGGTCACAGGAGCCACATTCCTCGGATGGGGCAACGGCAATCCGGGCTTCAAGGAGACCGAAAGGCCGACATCCGGCAACGCAATGACAATAAAGCCGTTCTCCGGCAAGGCGCAGGTAATCGTCCGCTCGGTGGAGAACTCCAACGCCTCTGCCACCGTCAGGGTCGGCGACGAGGTCATCTCGATTAAGGTTATTTAAGACTCGGGGTGCAGAAAACGGTTTTCCGCACCCCGAAGCCAATCTGAAAGTAACCTCGGGTGCAAAACCGCCCTTTTCGCACCCTGAATAAGACTGACCTCGCCTCCCTTCAAGGTTGGCAAAAGGCCTTTTTGCTTGTTTTGTTTTCCGGAGATTAATCGCTATATTTACAAAACGTATGTAACCTTATATATTAATAACACTAAAAACGAATTCGATATGAAAAATCTAAATCCGACGATAGAACTG
>CAVKYA010000301.1:0-3458 GCA_963660255.1 Bacteroidaceae bacterium
GGATGAGTTTTTCAAATTTTTGTTGTAATGTTGCACTTGCTTTTTGACTCTGCCCCGATAGATTGCTCTTCATATGCTGGTGGTTGTGTAAACAATTAATCTTTTTTAGTTCTTGCTATGAGGCGTTATATTCTTTTTGTGATTCTGTTATTGACGGAAGGTTTCGTCTATGCTTCTGGTGTCCACGATGACACAGACACTTTGAGAGCCTCTGTGGTACGTGTAGAACGCAGTGCAAAGTCCATAGTCAGAGAGGCCAGCCGTGATTTCTCCAGGAACCAGACTGACTATTACGCCTCGTTTTTGATAGTAAGAACCATCAGCGCCGGTGGAAAATTCAGAGAGGTACAGAGCGCTGTGGGCGTGTTCGCCTCTCTGGATTTCAACCAGAAGACGAACACAAGGCTCTATTGGGAAGATCCGAATGCGATGGGGCGTTTGTACGTCTGCGACACATTTGTCAGCGAGAATCTTTTCGCCGACAAGAACGAGGTCAATCCGGTCTTGAGGGTTGTGTCGAAAGACCACGTGGATGACATTGACGCGCTCAAGGTCAACTATGTCAATTCGTTCGATGTCACGGCACTGGACCGTAAAAGAGCGGTGGAGATATTCTCCCCGCTAAACCCGAAGATGACGGGTGCTTACAATTATAAGAACTCCAGAACAGCCGTGGTCAACGGAAGGAAAGTCAGAGTCATCGATTTCGTCTCAAACACCAGTGCCGTCTCCCAGAAGAACAGGATTCTCTGTTCTGGACAGCTATTCATTGACTATGACGGACATATTCAAAAGATTGTGGTGAAGGATATGGATGACAGGTTCACGAGATATATCCGGAATTTTTCGGAGAAGACGCTAGCCACTCCGTACACGTACACGATAACCTATGGCGAAAAAGACGGCCGGATCTACACCAAGAGCGTAAGGCAGGAGCTGTCCTGGAGAAAACCGGAAACGGCTGCGGGTCCGCTCTACAGCGCTGAGTGGAACCCTTGCCGTAATCCGTTTAAAAACCGGATCGAGACAAGTTTTGTGATGACTTTCTCGGAGCCGCAGATGGTGAGGACGGACAAGAAGGGAGCCGCAGTCTCTGCATACACGATCTTGTGCTACAAGGGATCCCGTGATTTCAACTTCTGGAAGCGTGTCCTTTCATCCAATATCGATTTGGACAAGTTTATGAAGGACACCGGAACTACTTGGGACACCCTTTGCGCTCAGACCATCAGCAGGCAGGAGCGTGAACTTGTCTCGGTCTGCGGCGGCGAGGCCAAGGTGGTAGAGGAAAAATCAAAATTGTCTGCAAGGACAGAAAGGGCCAGGAATGTGTACAGGGCAATATTCCACAAAGACTACACAGATGGTTTCATTCGATGATAAGGTTATGAGAAAAAGAAGTGCAATCATATTGACTACGCTTGCCATTCTTTGTGCGGCATCATCCTGTCATCAGGATCGCAGCCCCTATGATGGAATAGAAACCTATGGGACAAAAAAGATAACCATTAACTCCTTGTCATTTGATACACTTAGGGTTGATGCGAGGTACACCTCCCTTTCCGGCCAATGGCATATGAAAGACAGCGCCTTATGCTTTGTCGATGAATATGCGGTCGGAGTCAAGGAATATGATCTCGCAGGAAACTTTCTAGAAGATCACATCCGTCAGGGAAAGGGACCGGATGAGGTCATTGCCCCGTCTTTCATCTCGACATTCGACAAGATTACGGGAGATTTCGTTATGGAAGACTCGAACTGCTTTATCTATAGGTTCTCAAAGGATTATAAGAAACAGTTCTCTTTGGATAAGGCCTGGTTCACCGCGCTGAACCTAAATTTCGGAGAGAAAGGTTGGGTTGATCTCTATAACAATCCGGATCCGGATGTGCCGGAGATGTATGAATATAATTTCGAGTGCGGCAGGATGCAGTCCATTGATTCGGAAGTGATAATGCCGGTCATCACCGAGCACGTCAGCTACAACGGCTACGACAGAAAGTACAACAAGGGATTCTGGAAGGATTCGTACATATTCATAAGGTTCCGTCCGGAGGATATTGCCTCAAGCAAGGTCCTGTTCGGTCACTACCCTCCGGTTTATTCGAAGAAGAACATCCCCGCATTCTCGAAATACGACTTCTGTGCGGATGAGAAAGGCGTTATTGTCACGTTTGCGGCTGATTCGAGAATATTCATAATGGATTATGAAGGGAACATCGCTGGTTCCTTTGGATGTCCGGAGGACGGGATCTCCGGAAATTATCCGGCGACATCCTCCTTTGAGGAGTATGAGTCCAAGCGTAAGAAAATGATGGAACAATATGGCTTTTATGATAGGCTTGCGCGGTGCGGAGACTACATTTTCAGGACCTGCCATCTGGACAGATCGGCCGGGACAATACTCCAGATCTATGATGGAAACTATGACCTTGTGGGACGTGTTCCAGTTGGTGACGGATTTGAAGTGATCGGCGAATGTAATGGCACCTATTACGCTTATAATAGTCTTGACTTGGATTCGGAACAGTTTATCGTCATAACTTTCAAGATATGAGTGTGCGACATAACTCATTGGTTTTTAGTGTGAAAATAGGAAGAGTGTTGTATGTTCTTATGTTTCTACTCTTTCTTGGCAATTCTTGTTTTAGTCAGGAATCGCCCTCGTCTCCTCAGAATAATCCAGAGCTCAGATTCTTGGAAAAAAGAATTATCAATTATGGGCATATAAAATCAAAAGATCAAATTACCCTAAGCGTACAGTTTGAAAATGCAGGGATGGCTCCTTTATGTATATTAAATGTGACGACGACCTGTAATTGTACGAAAGCTCAGACTGATAAGAGAATATATGGGCATAACGAAAAGGGTAAGATTCAGGTTCAAATCGATGCGGAAGGGAAATATGCTCCGCAGACAGCAGTGATTAGAATAACTACAAATGCGGACAGGCAGCAAAGCATTGTCCGGATAGACTATTTTGTCGAAAATTGAGAAAGAATGATTCATAGTTGGTTTCAGAGAAAATAATTATCTTTGCTGAGGACTAATCCAGTAAGGAGACAGATCTGCAATGAAACCATTCTATGTCATTCTGAAATTTATAGCGATTGCTATTGCGGCAACTGTAGCATCCTCCTGTGGGAACAGGGAGGCAGGGCGGATTATGGATACCGCCGAGGACGTTATGTGGACAAGGCCTGACAGTGCATTGGCTGCGTTGGAATCAATTGACACGCTGGCCCTTAAGACCAAGGCGCAGCGAGCGAGGTTCTCGCTGCTGTACACTATGGCGTTGGCCAGAAATCATAGAGATATCCCTGATTTGCGTATCATCAAGCCGGCGGCGAGCTATTATGAACGTCACGGTTCCAATGATGACAGGATGAAGATGTATTTTTATCTTGGGACCGCGCAGTATGACACAGGAGACCCTGAAGCCGCGATAGCAAGTTATA
>CAVKYA010000302.1:0-3448 GCA_963660255.1 Bacteroidaceae bacterium
GGTTTCCGTCCTGTTGAGCATTTTGGATTTGGTTGAAAGTATCGGAAACTGAATATTCCGGATGGTTTAATGTCCATTCAATTACATCCGCGTTCATAGGCATATTCCAGAGTTTGAACTCGACAGAAGCAACCGCACACCTGTCAAGTTTTTTATTGTAGTGATTGTCAGTTGATATTTCAACTTTTCCGACTTCAATTTCCGACCCATAGGTCGTTTTGACTTTAAGGCATTCACGAAATGTCTTTTCATCATTCGCAATATTCCAACGAAAATCGGAAATATCTATATTCAGTTTTACCTTGCAGGTATCAGAATATGATGTGTCATAATTGTAGAATGTTGGCTCATCATTAAATTGAATGATATTGTCGGGAATACCAAATCCATACGCTGGACGTTTATAGTCAAAGCCAATCTCAATATTATCCAGATAATTGTTTCTATCAGATATTATGGTAGCAATGCAATTGCGAATCTCGGCTACGCAGACATCTTTCCCGATGACCACGTAGTAATAAGGAGATCTGTCGCAGGCAATATTTCCTTTTGTGTCAAGAAATTCAGAGTAGGCTCCAATGATGCTGTATGCAACACCTTCATATTGCCCGACAATGTTTCGTATGTCTGTGGCATATTGTTCGAGCAAAACCTGCATTGCTTTGTTGCCAACAGGACTGTATTTCATATCGGAAATAAGTACGGCCACAGCGCCATTCTCATAGTCAAGATTAGAAAGAATGGTTTCCAACATCGCCGGAACTCGTGTGGAAGCAGTTGAGGTAAAACCACCAGAGTTCATTTTATTTTGGAACTGTACACCGGAGTATTTCGTGACTTGAGTCCCAGTGTTGGAAAGAACATAAACACCTGGATTTCCGAAATTGGAAACGATGGCCCACACGTCACTCTTAAAGGCGGTAGGTTTATTTGCACGTAAAAAGCCGTTCATACTGCCACTGACTTCGATGTAGAAATCAAGAGAAGTAGGCATTACGGTTTGGAATGTGTTTCCAATACTGTCAAGACATACACCGTTTTCGCTAAAGTGAGGGTCGTGGATGCTGTTGATCTCCGAGGAGCAGGAAATGACAGAAAAGGTGGCTACAGCTGCCGCCGCTGATGTTAATAGGAATAGTGATTTCATCCTTGCCTGTATCCGTTCGCCTATGGCTCAATAGCGAGTTAATTCTCACATTGCAGAAAGCGTGAGCCACTTAGACTCTTATTCTACTGATTAGTTCTGGACGGACTCTTGTGACGAATAAGGTTCGGTTGCTCACGCCTTGCTATAGCGTGGGCGAGCCTCGATATAGCCAAGCACAAGCGATTAAACATTATCCCCGTCACTTCGAATTGTCCAGATTCATCAGTAAGGAACAAAGCTAAACGCTTCCTATATGTAATAGTTACCGTTGTCGGTAACGGACGCAAAGATAAGATTTTTTGCAGAATTTTATTGTAACTTTTTACATTGAGTTGCATTGTAGTCATTGAACATATTAGAGAGTCATTGACTGTGGTTTGAAAACCTGAAGCAGAATCGTTCGTGTGTGCGTCCAAAGGAGCCAAAATCTGTGATATCGCTCCTGTCGAGGACAAAAAAGTATGTGACGACAGCATTATCTCTGTAAAATGCGTCTGTAGGAATCACATCCGCTTGATAACAACCGATTTCCATTTCTGGGTGTGAGTATATTCGCACACTTGAGTGTTATCACAGTGTTTAATGTAATGATCCCTTAAACACAGGCAAACTAAACTGTGATAATATGAAATAAATGAGATATCTTTGGTGAAAAATAGGAATATGTACAATAGAAAATCTGATTTGTTGTCCTGCCTGGCGATGCTATTGATGTCGTTGGTGGTGACGGCGTGCGGAAGCGAGCCGTTGACGATGATTGTGGGCACGTACACTGATGAGTGTGCGAGCAGGGGAGTTTACAGTTACTTTTTTGATCAGGAGAAAGGGACTTTGGTTAGTGGTGACGAAGGTCGGTTCGCTGAGGCTCCAGATGCGGTCGGTCGGGTTGAGGTGAGGAATCCTTCCTATCTTACATTGTCGGCTGACGGGCGACACATCTATGCGGTGAGTGAAGTCGGAGACAGTTCGGCTTCAGCAGTCACGCTAAGTCTTGACGCAATAACGGGAGAGATGCAATTACTTGACAGTGAACAGACTGATGGGAAAGATCCGTGCTACATTTCGACAAACGGAAAGGTCGTGATGACGGCTAACTACTCGTCCGGGAATGTCACAGAGTTTCCAGTCGGCGACAATGGTGTCTTGCGGCCTCACGATTTCCTTTACGAAACCGGTCTGGGCGGTCCTGACAGCACTCGTCAGAATCTTTCTCACGCACATTGCGCGCTGTTCAATGCCGCCGGTACCGAACTGTATGTGTCAGAGTTCAGTGCGGATGCCGTGACAAGGTACGATGTGGCCACCAGGCAGGGGAGGCGCATTCAATTGCCATCGGATTTCGGCCCGAGGCACATAATTCTAAACGCTGACGAAAGCAATGCTTATGTCCTTGGAGAACTGTCTGGAAATGTGGCGGTCATTGACACGGAAAGTGGCCGCGTAATCCAAACTGTGTGCGCCGACGCTGTCCACGCCAGAGGCAGCGCCGACATCCATCTCTCTCCTGACGGAAAGTTCCTATATGCCAGCAACAGGCTTCAGAATGACGGAATCGCCATATTCAAAGTTGATTCAGACGGGACTTTGGTTTACGCTGGTTATCAGAACACTGGTATTCACCCAAGGAATTTCAATATCACTCCGAACGGAAAGTTCCTGCTGGTCGCCTGCCGTGACAGCGGCTTCATCCAGATTTTCAGGCGCGACACCCACACAGGCTTTTTGTCGGACACCGGCCGTACCATCGTTCTTGACAAGCCGGTCTGCATTGTGTTTAGGTAATCTTGAAAGTCGTGTGATTTGTAAATAGTTGAATGATAGTAAATTAAGCCTTTGTCTTTAGCGTAATCCAACTAAAGACGAAGGCTTAATTTGTTGATTTACAACTTATTGTGGATAACGCCAATCCCTTTTTACGTCCGAGCGGCATCAACGACAGGTTCTCCCTTTCGTTTTTTATGTTTGAAACGATAGTCATTATCAATTTTATCGAAATCATTCAATACCAAAAATATTTTTGAGTAAATTTGTAGGAATATTTCTTACAAAGAAAGATGCAGGTTTTTCTACAGATTCTTACCTTGCTCGGTGCGATGGCGATGTTCCTGTACGGAATGACTATGATGAGCGAGGGTCTTCAGAAGGCGGCGGGTGACAAGCTGCGATCGTTTCTAGCGTCTATGACGTCAACGACCTTCAAAGGTATCATCACGGGTATTGTCATCACTGCCCTTATCCAGTCATCCAGCGGAACGACCGTGATGGTCGTCAGTATGGTCAACGCCGGTCTGCTCGCTTTGG
>CAVKYA010000303.1:0-3441 GCA_963660255.1 Bacteroidaceae bacterium
CCATACAAGAGAGGACATAAGCCAGTCTCTTGCTTGAAATCTCTGGTCTGCTGACCGAAAGGTATTTCTTCACTTCGTTTTGGACAGAGTCGGAATTCCAGAATTTAATGGCGTCTGAATCAGGGATATGCTTCTCACAATCAAGTGATGCCTTGTAAAGGGCGACCGGATGATATGGATTGTCTTCCAGCATTTGCCAGATAGAGGACATCGGCTTGTCAAGGATTTCTTGAACACTTGAAGAAGAGTTATCTGTCGGCGAGGTACTTGGTTTATCGCCGCCTATTGTATTTTCCATAGAGGTAGAGTGTATCATCTCATTCTTTACCACTCTATTATCTCCATCCCCTTCTTTGTTATCCCAAGATTTAACTCTCACCAAAACCAAAGCAATGACCGACACGAGGAGAATACCAGTGCCACCTACCGCATACTTTATCCAGAAAGGAGTTGTGTCAGTTCCATCGATGGCAGCACGCATCATTGAGGCGGAGGCATAACGCTTCTCCTGCTGCTTTGACATAGCCTTACCGACGATTGTCCGGTATTTGGCGGACTGAATCTCACCAAGATTCGGTTTCCTGTTAAGTTGTCCCTTAATTATGTCGAATCTGTTGCCCTCAAATGGAAGATGGCCGGTCAATAGCCGATAGAACAACACACCTATGGCATAAATATCCGTTGTGAAATCCTGCGCAGACAACTTACCGGACACCAGTTCCGGGGCGGCATATTCAACCTTTCCGACAAAGGTTCCTTCTTCAGACTGCATATCGTCATTTGCTGTAAGGGAATCCAGCTTTTTAGCGATGCCGAAATCTATCAGTTTGATCTTTCCGTCTGATGTGATCATCACATTGGATGGATCAATGTCGCGATGAAGGTATCCATTGTCGTGAAGAGCGACTAACGCAGAGATTATATTCTTAATAATATATGTGGCCGTTTCTTCTCTGTTTGACGCATATCTTTCAGCAAGATCCTTCGCATAGTGTATTTCGTTCCCGCGATAGTCGGTATATATCCCCTCAAGGACTTTGTCCAGAGTCACACCATCAAGGAATTCACTGATGATATAGTAACGGTTCTTATGGGTGCCGAGCATTACTTCCTCCGTTTTGACAAAGCCAAGCATTTCCACGAGATTGTCGTTACGGATTTGGATTGAGGCCTCCCGCACAGCCCGTTCGAGAACCTGATTCCTCGTAGCCGCGTCACCCTCCGGCAGGATTTCCTTGATGGCAACATCGCGGAAAGCGCCGGTGTTCTCATCCACCATACGGCCACGATAGACTACACCGGTTCCACCGCGGCCGATTGGTTCTTCGGTCCGGTCAAACTCATAATAAAGATGCCTTTGTTTCTCTGAGTCTCCTTGAAGTCTCATTATTTTTGCCGATTGAATATTTAACGAGTTTTAGTACCACCGCCAAATGGTTCTGGAGAACCATCAAGAGCATGTGTTCTTTCACTGCTGGAAGGGTTCGAGAGTCGGCTGTTATATGATGGATTAGTCGCGCCGCTGTGATTGAAAGGAGTTCCTGAAGGCCCATTTGTGATGATGCGACGGTCAACACGACGAGTGGCCGCCTGCTTAACCTCTACAAAATTATCAGCCTTTTTTAATCCAAGAGATTTTGCGTCCAACAGTATGAACAGCAACTCGTAACTTTTACCAATCGTAATGATGTCCATATTGTTGCATCCGACAACATCGAAATGCGCGCTCTTTCCATTGACTTTGACACCGTGTGTCGAACCATTATCCTTGATGCCCGCATACACCTCACCGTCATCTTCTTGATGGACTATCAGAGTTGCGTGTTCGCCGGACACGGTCCCCTCACCAAGAACGACATCAGCATTGTCATTGCGCCCGATGGTGTTTGAGCCCAAATAAACCGGCCAAAACTCTCCGAAAGCGCTTCGAGAGATCGAATAAAGGAATCCAAGCACCGGCTTATCTTTTATGTTACCGGTTGTTCTGTTCCCGATTTTAGCTTTCGGGTCGCCGTCTTCGAATGGAATGAATGTTCCATTACCAGGATTCTGACTTCTTCTTTCCGAAACATCGGGGCTGCCTGGTGCATTTGATGTGTAATTCTCATCGACACCTGGTACATAAGTTTTATCTGCCATTGCTATTAATTATTTATATAGTTTATTTTCATTTTATCAACATACAATACACAACGAAAGTGTGGAGTTCCACGTTCTTTCAATTGAAGGTTCTGACAAAACCCGAATAAGAAGAACGAAGGAACTCCACACCTGTATATTGATACCTGTCTCCGGTGGTGTGCGCCAAAAGGCGTGCCAGTACCGGCAGGGTCTGATACACAAGAAAAGAGTGCTGTTCGTGAGTCCCTTATTCGTTGGAAACTGTCAGATTTTCAATTGAGGACCGCGTGATCGCACTTTCCGTATTTACGCCGGATTACTCCGGCAACGCAAAGTTAGGAAAATCTTTCAATCACGCAAAACAGCACTCGGAAAATTCTTGTGTCAGTGTTTCGTCCATGTCCAATCCTTTCGGATCGTCACTTATATTGATGGACGAAACGAGGCGAATCTATCATCAAGATGTGATATTCATGAAATATTCTACAGATCGTCAGTCAGGGCAGTTGGTACTCCGCGTTATAGATTCGCATCTTGAAGATGAAACCATGAGGCAGTATCTCCCGGAGTTCCATGTGCTCAAGGGTGTGGATGGTCTTATTGAACATTCTTGCGGAACGTGCCATAATTCCGTTACCTCTCTTGTTGAAGTGTGGCGCATATTCATTCTTCAGAAAATCCGTAAATCTACTCATGGTTCAGATCATCCAGTTAAAGCGCCTCGTAATCGTTATAGATATCCTCCATGGTCTCTGACATGTCAAGAGTGTTGATGACACACTGACCGCTATCTTCATCTGTCGCGATCAGATTTATCAGGCGGCCATCCAAAACCTTGTACGCCGCGATGTCTTCAGGACGGATAAATGGCAAAAGGTTTTTACCTTTATCAGAATAGCTGGCTCGTATGAGCACATTAAGATGATTTATGATGTACGGACTGTGAGTAGCCAGCACGATATTCATCACTCGGTCATCAATCCGCTCGTGGAAAGTGTATCTTGAAATCGTGTTGACAAGATGTCGCTGCGAACGTGGGTCGAGACTAAGCTCCGGTTCTTCGGCATGCATGAAAACATACTTTGGCAAGTTCCCAAGCTCAATTGTGGGATGATATTTCTCTGTCAGGTCTTTCTCAAAGAGCATCATAATGATGGAGCGACGCATAGCATCCTTGAAAGAGAATCCTGTCGCGAAATATTTCATCAAGGTAATCAACGGAGCGGTTGTCTGAGTGCCGGACGATGCGAATTTTAACTCGAAAGGGGGATAGGAATCATCCAAAGGGGAAACCATGTATTTCTTTTGGTTGTTACCTCC
>CAVKYA010000304.1:0-3440 GCA_963660255.1 Bacteroidaceae bacterium
TTTGAAGTGGGACGACGACGAAGGCAAGAGAGTTTTCTGGCACTCCTCATCACACCTGATGGCGGAGGCCCTTGAGGACATATTCCCGGGCGTGAAGTTTGGCATCGGGCCGGCCATCGAGAACGGATTCTACTATGATGTGGATCTGGGCGGCCGCCAGATCACCGACGCCGATTTCGCCAAGATCGAGAAGAGGATGCTTGAGCTGGCCCGCGAGAAGCAGGACTTTGTCCGTCAGGACGTGTCCAAGGCCGACGCCCTGAAGCACTTCGAACAGACCGGCGACAAGTACAAGTGCGAGCTCATCAGCGAGCTTGCCGACGGCACCATCACCTACTACACCAACGGTCATTTCACCGACCTCTGTAGAGGGCCGCACCTTCGCAACACCTCGGTCATCAAGGCCGTCAAGCTGACTGCCATCGCCGGTGCCTACTGGCGCGGTGACGAGAAGCGCGAGCAGCTTACCCGAATCTACGGTATCACCTTCCCGAAGAAGTCGATGCTTGATGAATATCTTGTCCTCCTTGAAGAGGCGAAGAAGCGTGACCACCGCAAGCTCGGAAAGGAGATGGAACTCTTCACATTCTCTTCCCGTGTGGGTCTCGGACTGCCTCTGTGGCTGCCGAGAGGCTCCGTGATGAGATTCGAGCTTGAGAAATTCCTCCGCAAGAAGCAAAACGAATATGGCTACCTGCCGGTAGTCACCCCTCACATCGGAAGCAAGGACCTGTACGTGACCTCGGGCCACTACGCCAAGTACGGTAAGGATTCCTTCCAGCCTATCCACACCCCGCAGGAGGGTGAGGAATATATGCTCAAACCGATGAACTGCCCTCATCACTGCGAGATATTCCGTTCGTCCCCAAGGTCTTACAAGGATCTTCCATTGAGGCTGGCGGAGTTCGGGACTGTCTATCGCTACGAGCAGAGCGGTGAGCTTCACGGACTCACCAGGGTGCGCTCCTTCACGCAGGACGACGCCCACATGTTCGTGACCCCTGACCAGCTCAAGGGCGAGTTCGAGAAGGTCATCGACCTTATTCTCTATGTGTTCAGAATCTTCAAGTTCGACAAGTACACGGCTCAGGTCTCCCTGCGCGACCCGAACAACAAGGCCAAGTACATCGGAAGCGACGAGAACTGGGAGAAGGCCGAGAGCGCCATCATCGAGGCCGCCGCGGAGAAGGGGCTCAAGACTGTGGTCGAATACGGCGAGGCCGCCTTCTACGGCCCGAAGCTCGACTTCATGGTCAAGGACGCCATCGGAAGGAAGTGGCAGCTCGGCACCATCCAGGTGGACTACAACCTGCCGGAAAGGTTCCAGCTTGAATACACCGACGCTGACGGCGGCAAGAAGCGCCCGGTCATGATCCACCGTGCTCCGTTCGGATCCATCGAAAGATTCACGGCCGTGCTTCTTGAGCACACCGGCGGACACCTTCCTCTCTGGCTCAGCCCTGATCAGGTCAAGGTGCTTCCTGTCAGCGAGAAATATGCCGAATATGCAAAAAAAGTTTGCGGTTTGATGAATAATTCCGATATTCGCACTTCTGTCGATGACAGGAACGAGACTCTCGGAAAGAGAATCCGTGAGATTTCCCTGCTCAGGGTGCCTGTACTGGTCATCGTCGGGGAAAAGGAAGTGGCGGAAGGCACAGTCTCCGTGAGGAGAGAGGGAGCCGATGCCGGCACAATGAAGGTCGAAGACTTCATCACCTGGTTCAAGGCCGAAGTGGCCAAGGAACTGGCATAGGGGGAGTCTGCGGCAATTGAAGTGTAACAATATTATTATATAAGGAGAGTTTTAAACAGAGCAGAATGCCTTACAAGCCGAAACCACACTACGGAGGCCCTAAACCGGCCACCGCATTCAGACCAAGCACAGGACCGAGACCCGCGGGGGGACGAGGCCCGCGTCCGTTCGTCCGTCAGAAGGCGGATGATGAGCTGAACATCAACGAGGAGATCACCGCCTCACAGGTCCGTCTGGTCGGTGACAACATCGCGGAGCCAGGGATTTACCCGATTTCCAAAGCCTTGAAGATGGCGGACGAGCTTGAGCTCGATCTTGTTGAGATCAGCGCCAAGGCTGACCCGCCTGTCTGCAAGATCCTTGACTACCAGAAGTACCTCTACCAGCAGAGGAAGAAGGCCAAGGAGATGAAGCAGAACGCCTCCAAGATTGTCATCAAAGAGATCCGCTTCGGCCCGAACACCGACGAGCACGACTTCCAGTTCAAGCTCAAGCATGCGCGTGAGTTCCTTGAGGAAGGCTCGAAGGTCAAGGCGACGATATTCTTCCGCGGACGTTCCATCATGTTCGCCGAGCAGGGAGAGAAGCAGCTCCTGAGGTTCGCCGTCGAGCTTGAGGAATATGGAAGGGCGGAGAATATGCCTACCCTTGAGGGAAAGAGGATGACGATGATGATCGCCCCTGTAAAGAAAAAGTAATCCGCTGGGTGCGGAGAACAATATTAACGTTTAATTCATTAAAACAATGGCAAAGCTTAAGACCAACTCCGGTGCCAAAAAGCGCTTCACGCTTACCGGATCGGGAAAAATCAAGAGGAAGCACGCTTACCACAGCCACATCCTCACCAAGAAGACCAAGAAGCGCAAGAGAAATCTTGACCACTTCGCTATCCTCCACAAGGATGACGTGAAGAGAGTAAAAGAGCTTCTGGTCCTGTAAGTTTTATGTTTAACTTGGAACGCAGTCGAAAAGCATCGCCGCAGGGCGGTCACTGCCTCCGGAAAAAGATCAATTTATGCCAAGATCAGTAAATTCAGTAGCCTCAAGGGCTCGCCGCAAGAAGATTCTCAAGAGAACCCGCGGTAATTTCCTTTCCAGAAAGAATGTCTGGACTGTAGCGAAGAACACTTACGAGAAAGGTCTCACCTACGCCTACCGTGACCGCAAGGCCAAGAAGCGTAATTTCCGCGCGCTCTGGATTCAGAGAATCAATGCGGCCGCCCGTCAGTACGGCATCTCCTACTCCCAGTTCATGGGCAAGCTCGCGAAGCAGAACATCGGTCTCAACCGCAAGGTTCTCGCCGACCTCGCCATGAACAACCCGCAGGCGTTCGAAGCAATCGTCAATTCTGTAAAATAGTGTCTGAAAAGTGAGCTTGAGGGAAACATACCACAACAAATGGGTGAGGATGGGCTTCTGGTCCGTTCTCTATGTGCTGTGGGTGATCTGGCTCGGGAATTATTGGTGGCTCTTCGGCCTTGCCGTCATCTTTGACCATCACATCACCCGCAAGGTGAAATGGATGTTCTGGAAGAAGGAGTACAAGGAAGGGGAGAAACGTAACGCCTGGCTCGATTGGCTCGACGCCATCATATTCGCTGTCATCGTCGTGACGTTCATCAACATATTCTTCTTCCAGGCCTTCAAGATTCCTTCATCGTCGATGGAGAGTTCCCTTTTCAC
>CAVKYA010000305.1:0-3431 GCA_963660255.1 Bacteroidaceae bacterium
GAAATGGAACGGACAACAAATCATCCCTGAGGACTATCTCAAGGAGGCCGTCAAGGATCAGATCAAGGACCGTATGAATTATGGCCAGAACTACTCCACGACCGGTTATGGCTATCAGATGAGAACCCGTTCCGACGGGTCACTTTATATGGCAGTCGGACTTTTCGGGCAGTATATCGTGGTGATCCCGAATAAGAAGGCCGTGATCGCTATGACCTCGGCGATGCCGTTTGACGCTGACAACATCCTTAAGGATCTGTCAAAGGTGATGGCGCTTCTCAATGGTGATCTTGATTCCAGTGTGAAACCACTGGAACTTGCCTGGAAGTACATTGTTCCGAAACTTTAGAAGTTGTTTTGATTTGTTTGAAATGTTCTTTGAGGTGAATTAATCTTCAAAAACAGTTTCTGAATAATCTCAAAGAATATAGAATATTTTGGAAGCGGAACAAGCATATTCATAAATACTTGAGAATATATTCATAAATGGCAACGGAAGAGGATAAGAAAGGGGCGTTTGCTCCGATGATGGAAAGCGGTGTGCACGCCGGGTTTCCGTCGCCGGCGCAGGACTACATCAATTCGTTCATCGACCTCAACAAGGAGTTGGTGCGTCATCCTGCGGCGACTTTTTTCGCGCGTGTGGTCGGGGACTCGATGGTGGACGCCGATGTGAACGAGGGTGACGTGCTGGTGGTGGACAAGTCGATCGAGCCTAAGGAAGGAGATATGGCCGTCTGTTTCATCGACGGAGAGTTCGCCTTGAAGTACATCTCTTTCAAGGATCCGTCCGACGCGTCACGTTCCGTCAAGGCTTCCAAACCGGGCGTGTCCTATGATATTCTCCGGCATCAAAGAATATGGCTGCTTCCGGCGAATGAGAAATATCCTCCCATCGAAGTGACTGAGTCCAACGACTTTACGGTCTGGGGAGTGGTAACCTACGTTATCAAGAAAGTGTGTACGCGCTAGTTGACTGCAACAATTTTTTCGTCTCGTGCGAGAGGGCTTTCCAGCCGGAGTTGGAAGGCCGTCCGGTCGTGGTGTTGTCCAACAATGACGGCTGTGTGGTCGCCAGAAGCAACGAGAGCAAGGCGATGGGAATCAAGATGGGGACTCCGTTCTTCAAGATCCGCTACTTGGTGGAGCAGGGGAGGCTGGTGGTGCGCTCGTCAAACTACACCCTTTACGGCGACCTTTCCGCACGCGTGATGTCGCTCCTTGCGGAGACAGCGCCACGTTTGGAAGTCTATTCCATCGATGAGGCGTATATGGATATGGACGGTGTCGCGCTGGAAAATATTCCGGGAATATGCTCGGCCTTGGTGACGAAGATCCGTCGTTGGACAGGCATTCCGGTCAGCATAGGAATAGCAGGAACAAAGACTCTCGCCAAGGTCGCCAACCATTTCGCCAAGAAGTACAAAGGCTACAAGGGAGTCTGCGTCATCGATTCCGAGGTTAAAATCCGCAAGGCGTTGGAGTTGACTCCGATAAAGGAGGTCTGGGGAATAGGATGGCGTGGCGCTCCGAAACTTGAGGCTGTCGGGGTAAAAACTGCTTGGGACTTCATTCAGAGACCGTCCGAGTGGGTTCGTGGGATGATGGGAATAGGTGGCGTGAGGACTTGGTTTGAGCTTCAGGGACAACGGATGATAGAGGATGAGCGTAACGAGAAGCGCAAGAGCATCTGCACTTCCCGCTCGTTTGACAAGATGGTGACCAACCTTGATGAGATGACATTGAGGGTCTCGGACTTCGCCGGAAAATGCGCCGAGAAACTCCGCTCGGATGGAACGGCGGCATATTCAGTGGGAGTTTTCATCCAGACCAACCGCTTCCGTGACGACCTCCCGCAGTACTTTCCCAACGCCAGCGTCAGGCTTGAGGTCCCGGCCAACAGCACTCAGGAGGTCGTCGCCGCCGCCCTGCGTGCCTTGAGGATGGTCTTCCGCGATGGTTTTGAATATAAAAGGGCCGGCGTGACCGTCTCCGACATCGTGGAGGCCGACGCCATCCAGACCACCCTGTTCGATTTCGACCAGGAAACCCGTGACCGTGATGACCGCATCTCCAAAGTGATGGATTTGGTCAACACCTCCGGCAAGAATCTCCTTCGGCTCGCCACCCAGCGCCCCGGCCACTATTCCGACGGCATCCGCCGTGAATTCTGCTCCCACCTCTACTCGACCTCCTGGTTGGAACTTCTGGAAATCAAGTGATTACCTTTGTGGTGCGGTGTGTGTTGGCTTGATTTTTGTTATTTGAGGTTGAAAACTGAGCTCTTATGAAAAAATCAGCAAAACTATTGGTGACGGCTTTTGCCTTGTTCTTAGTGCTGTCTCCAGTCCTTCATGCCCAGAGCAGATTTATGGACAAACTCTATTACAGTTTCAATGTGGTGGGCTCAAGGCTCGGAAAGCACATCGGGTCGCTGGATGTCGAGCAGAGGGTGGGATTCAAAGTCTGTGACGCTTTCGGTGTCTATGTCCCGGTGACGGTTTCGGAAAGTCTCTACAATAGATCCACCACCAAGAACTACGATTTTCAGGCAAAGCTTGGCCTTGGTATGGCTTATCGTCATTTCTTTAATGGGACGGATGGCCTTGAGGTAAGCCTTACCGGTCTGGCGACCGTGGGAAATTACGACTTCAATTATTGGCAGGGACGACTGATGTGCGCCTATGCGATCCGCAACAGATTAGGGGTTTCTGTTCTTGGTGTTGGTCTGCAATATTCCTCGCCTTATGACAATGAATTCAAAGGGAAGACATTTCAACCTTGTGCGATGCTCGGCTGGTCGTTCTGACAAGTTCCTGAGTTGTTTCAGTTCACTTCGACAGGCTCAGTGACCATGGTTCGACAAGCTCACCAACCATGGTTCGACAAGCTCACCAACCGTACTTCGGCGGGATCACTAATCGGTCGCTGAGCCTGTCGAAGCGACTGGCATGCAAACTTGTCATTCATGTCCATAATGTCCATAAAATAATTCCGCCAGCGTCAACGTTAATTGAAACTGGCGGAATATTCATAAAAGGCATCCGGCTTATTTAACCTTCTCCCTCTTGCCGAGCTTCTCGCGGACGAGGAGCGGCTCGTTGGTCGTGATGCAATCGACACCGAGATCAATCATGTCCTGAATGTCCTTCTCCTTGTTGACTGTCCAACAGTTGATGCTCATCTTGTTGTCGCGCGCCTGTTTGAACCAGGTCGGGTTCTTGGCGAAGACCTTGTAATGGTAGTCAACGCCGTTGATGCCGAGCTTGGCGAGTTCCTCAGGGCTCTTGTCCTTGTCAAGGTACTGGACCGTGAAGCCCGGGCAGAGGGCGGCGACCCTCTCGCACATGTTCAGACTGAATGAGATGAATATCACACGCTTAGGGTTGTAAAGCCCATGCTCCTTGAGGGCCTTGACGCTCTGGTCAACC
>CAVKYA010000306.1:0-3430 GCA_963660255.1 Bacteroidaceae bacterium
GGGGCGTGGGATTCCGGTGCGGGTGAGGCGAAAGGAAAGAGGAGGTAGAGAACTATGAATTACGGGTACATTCGTGTCAGCAGCGATAAACAGACTGTTGAGAATCAAAGATTTGAGATCAATAACTTCTGCGAGAGGGAGCATTTGTCCATCGACGGGTGGATCGAGGAGACTATCAGCGGAACCAAGTCCTACAGCAAGCGGGAGTTGGGGACGTTGCTACGGCGTGTGCGGAAGGATGATCTTATCATCTGCGCGGAGCTTTCGAGGCTGGGACGTAATCTGTTTATGATTATGGAGATACTCAATATCTGTATGACCAAGGAGTGCAAGGTGTGGACGATCAAGGACAACTACCGGCTGGGGGAGGATATTCAGAGCAAGGTACTGGCGTTCGCATTCGGGTTGTCGGCGGAGATTGAGCGTAACTTGATCAGCCAGAGAACTAAGGAGGCGTTGGCGAGGAAGAAGGCTGAGGGTGTTGTGCTCGGAAGACCGAAAGGCAGGAAGACGGCGCCAGAAAAACGTAAATTGTACAGCAAGAGAAATTTGATAGCGGAACTGATGGCTGTAGGAATGTCACAGCGCAAGATCGCCAAGATCTGCAAGGTGGATCGGAACACCTTGTGGAGGTTCCTGAAGGAGATAAAGTGACAATTTGTCAGTCTGCCCTCATTGGAACATATTTTGACTATCCCTTAATCGGCTTCATCAGAAGGTGGGGCCGAATGAATATATTCGTAAAATTTAAAAAAGAAAGATATTATGGCAAACAAAGGACAGATTGGAGTGACGACTGAGAACATATTCCCGGTCATCAAGCAATTTCTTTATTCGGATCACGAGATATTCCTGAGGGAACTGGTGGCGAACGCGGTGGACGCTTCGCAGAAGATGAAGACGATCGCCTCGAACGGCGAGTTCAAAGGAGAGTTGGGAGAACTCAAGGTTCGTGTCGAACTTGACGAGGCCGCCAAGACGCTGAGGATCATTGACAACGGTATCGGTATGACCGAGGATGAGATCGACAAGTACATCAACCAGATCGCGTTCTCATCGGCCGGCGAGTTCCTTGAGAAGTACAAGGATCAGAACATCATCGGCCACTTCGGACTGGGATTCTATTCCGCCTTTATGGTCGCGAAGAAGGTGACCATTGAGTCCCTTTCCTGGAAAGATGGCGCCAAGGGCGTGATCTGGAGCTGCGAGGGCAACCCTGAGTTCGAGATGGGGTCTTGCGAGAAGGCTGACAGAGGCACGGTCATCACCCTTTACCTCGACGACGAGGCCGCCAAGGACTACGGCACGAAGGGCAAGATCCAGCAGCTTCTGGACAAATATTGCAAGTTCATGCCGGTCCCTGTCGTCTTCGGCAAGGAGCAGGAATGGAAGGACGGCAAATATGTCGATACCGACAAGGACAACGTCATCAACAAGATCGAGCCGCTTTGGACCCGCAAGCCTTCCGAACTGAAGGAAGAGGACTATATGAAGTTCTATAGGGATCTCTACCCTATGAAGGAAGACCCTCTGTTCTACATCCATCTGAACGTGGACTATCCGTTCAACCTCACCGGAATCCTCTACTTCCCTAAGATCAAGGACAGGATGGCGATCGAGAAGAACAACATCCAGCTTTACTGCAACCAGATGTTCGTCACGGATCACGTGGACAACATCGTCCCTGACTTCCTGACACTTCTTCACGGTGTCATCGACTCTCCGGACATCCCTCTGAACGTCTCCAGAAGCTACCTGCAGGCCGACGAGAATGTCAAGAAGATCTCGACCTACATCACCAAGAAGGTAGCCGACAGGCTGGAGGATATATTCAAGAACGAGCGCGATGCCTGGGAGAAGAAATGGGACAACCTTAAGCTGTTCATTGAATATGGAATGCTCTCCGACGAGAAGTTCTGCGAGAGGGCGCTCAAGTTCGCCCTGTTCAAGAACACAGACGGCAAGTACTTCTCACTTGAGGACTACCGCAAAGCTGTATCCGAGAATCAGACCGACAAGGACAAGAAGGTCGTTTACCTCTACGCCACCGACACCGATGAGCAGTACGCTTTCATCGAGGCCGCAAAGAACAAGGGCTACGATGTCCTGTTGATGGACTGCGAGCTGGATGCCCACTATGTCAACCTGCTGGAGCAGAAGATCTCCGACACAAGGTTCGCTCGCGTGGACTCAGACACCATTGACAACCTCATCCCTAAGAGCGAGAAGGTCAAGCCGGAAATGGCTCAGGCTGACAAGGATGACCTCAGCGCGATGTTCAAGGCCGTCCTGCCTAAGGGCAACGACTACTTCGTGGAGGCGGATAACCTCGGCGAGAACGCCGCTCCGGTGATCATCACCCGCAACGAGTTCATGAGACGTTACCGCGAGATGAGCGCGATGGGCGGCGGAATGAATTTCTACGGGAATATGCCGGAGTCGTTCAACATTACCGTCAATCTTGAGAACCCGGTTATGGCCGGAATCGTCACGGAGGCCAAGTCAAAGATCACTCCGATGCAGGAACTTCCCGCCGAGCCTGGCAAGGACGCATCCGATGACGAGAAGAAGAGAATCAACGACGAGCGTCAGGCCATCAAGGATGCCCATCAGGCTGTGGTCGATGAATATGCCGCCGGTAACGACATCCTCAAGCAGGTGATCGACCTCGCCCTCCTCTCCAATGGCCTCCTCAAAGGCAAGGCCCTATCCGACTTCATCGCCCGCAGCGAGAAAGTCATTGCGGATGCCTGCCGCAAATAGGTTTTGAATGAATATCTTCGCTCCTGATATTAGGCTGTGATGCTGCAGGGGTGAGGGACAATAGAAAACCCATTTCAGAATTTTTCACGTTACAAAAATTCTGAAATGGGTTTTCTTTTGTCTTGTTATGTCTCTGCCGGTCACATTGCACGGGGCACTGAGCTTGTCGAAGTGCCCGACATTTTGTGTCAGCGGACCTGATTGCGGCTAATGCATTTTCGGCCAATAGGCACAGCCACGTGCCTGACGTGCGACACCTATTAATGAATATGGTTTAAAATTAGGTAATTATATACGAATTGACTTCAAGATATTGTAAGTAATTAATTACGGACTTATCTAGCAACCCATAACAAGGTTGTTCAAGCGATGTCATTACTACGATAAAACCTGAATGTATGGTCACTAATATCAATGAATATCATAATAATCCTCTCATCCGTCGGTCCTTCGGCGACAGAAATGAGGACGAACGTTGCTCAAAAGAGAAGCAAGATAATCTCTGAAACGTAAAGAAGCGGATATGCCTTCCAAGAGTGCGGCGCGGGGCTCCGTGTGGTTTTCAGTAGCGAAAAAGAGGAAGAATGTCTCTTGTAGGTGTGCTTAACAGCACCCATAGGAGACAAAAAGTGGAGAAAACGTTTCCCAAGAGTGCAGAATGCACTCT
>CAVKYA010000307.1:0-3415 GCA_963660255.1 Bacteroidaceae bacterium
CGATTATTTACCACTTTCTGACACGTACCTTGTACATATCGATGTCAACATTGATGATTCTGTCTGGGTTGGAAGCGCTGATGTTCCCGCTGTAGCGGATCTTGTGGGAAGACCAGCTCTCGCTTCCTTCAGGAACGGTCGCGTCCGTGTACCATACCTCTCCAGTCTCAGCGTTGTAGTTGAGAGACTTGATGGCGGTTGAGCTGGAGAACAGAGGCATTTCGGTGAACTGCTCGGTGTCCACATTGAAAAGGTAAGCCTTGCTGCCAGCGACCGTGATGGTGTTGTCGTCCACACGGTTGATGTCGTGGATTCCACCCTGAGGAGCCTTTATGCTCTTGACGAGCTCGAACGAAGGCTTGTCAGTGCCGAGACCGTTGATCTTGAATATCTTGATGACATCACCGCCGGCGGCGTAAAGAACGCTTCTCTTGTAGTCCCAGACGACACCGTGGCCGGAATAAAGGTCGGCGTTCGCCAATGAGACCTCAGACTTCGCCGAATTATAGAGATGCACCTTGTTGTGGCTGGCGGAAGAGCCTGTGGATGTAGCCACGGCGATGTAGCCTCCAGGAAGATATTCAGCGGAATGGGCGTTAGACAGTCCGGTGGCGTGGAACAGCATCTTTGAGGTGGCGTAGTCCAAAAGGGCGCACCAGCCGTAGGAGCTTGTCAGCAACAGTTTGGTGCCATTGTCCACGAACTTGCACTCATCCAGATGATCACAGCGGCTTGCAGCCAGACCGAGTTCACCGGCAGCGGACGTAGCGTCCCATTGCCAGACGATCGCTTCCTTGTAGGAATCCTTGACGATCGAGGCGTTGATGACAAACACGTGGTTGTCTCCGCAGAAAACGAGTTCCGTCGATTCGTCCTCGGCCATCTTCTCGGTGCTAATCCTCGCGCCGGCCTCAAGAACGATCTCGTTGTGGGTCGAGGTGGTGATCGTCTGGCCGGAAGAAGTGGTGATCTTGGCCGTCAAACCTTTGGTGAGGGTCACCGGGGCGCAATAGACCGGGATGAACACGGAGTTCGAGCGGCAGTCCACCGGAGCGGACGGAGCCATCCTGACGGATGCCGAGCTTGCCGAGAAAGTACCCTCGGTGATGTCAGCGGTGACCTCTCCGGCAAGGTTCTCTCCACCGTTGGCGGTCAGCTCAAGGGAAGCGACATCGTAGTCCCCCATCGCGACATTCACGAACACCATACATCCAGCCGGTTTCAGATTGAAATCGCAGCCCTCATAAGAGTTGACCTTGGCGTTCACGACATCAAACATAACCGGAACCTCGCTTCCGTTCTGGTTGGTCGGGATGGTATATTTAACGGTATTTCCGGACAGACGCACATCGGCTCCGGAAGGATACCAACTCAACACCGTTGTCTCAAGCCGCGAGGCCTGAACATTGAACAGGAAGAATGCGGAAGCGCCGCCCGTATTGATCGGAGAAGCCTCGGCCCTCTTCGCGATTCCATCCGGCTCCAGCATTATGACACCTTTGTCACCGGCGTCCCAAGACGGAGAGACAATGGCGCCGGCTGTCTTGTACTCCTTGCTCGCCTCGTAATACGGGCTCAAGGTTATCTTAGCCTTGACGGCAAGATCCCGGATCTCGGAATCCTTGTCATCAGAGCAGGCGGTGGCGGCGCACAAAGCAAGCGCGGCCGACACAATGGAAATAAATTTTATCTTATTCATTTTCTTCTTCTTTAATGAATATTCCGACCCGGCCGCGGGACTTTTCCCACGATCCGGGTCAGAAATGATTACCTCAAGCAGCAGGAACCGCAGATGTCACCGCCGTGGGTGCTCCATCCGGAGGCTCTCTCGCCACCGACATATTTGCCGACCATCAGACCGTTGGCGCTCTTGGATCCGATGAAGGCGTAATAAAGCACGCCGTCAAGGAAGTTGTTGCCTCCCATCTGCTTCTGGTTGGCGTCACCGTCGCTTTCAGTCCAGGATTCCTTGATCGTTCCGTCAGCGTTGAATATGTAGGTGGTGTTTCCTGCCTGTCCGGAAGTGATGTAGAAATGGTTTTCGGTGTCCACGCAAGGGTGCGCGAAGTTGAAAGCATTGGCCGTTCCTCCAGTGGAGAGGATATGCTTGTAGCTCCAGTTGACCTTGGTCAGATTCTTGTCCAGATTATAGACACAATTGTCCTTGCAGCCAACGAATACATTCCCGTCCGGAGCCACTACAGGCTCGTAAGGATTGTTGCCGGCGAACTCGAAGTTATCCACGATGATCTCCTTCTTGGACAGATCCACAGAGCTTAGTCCCCTGGTCACCGGAACATACATCGTGTTCTTGTCAGCGGCCACGGCGAAGCCGGTGATTCCGACCATATTCGCGCTCATCGTCAATGACTTGAGCAGAGAGCCGTCAGTGATGTTCAGGAACGTTATGGACGCTCCGGCTCCTACGACAAGCTCAGGTCCGTTCACGAGGAGACCTGCGACCGCTGTACCAATGGCAGCCTGCCATTTCTTCGCTCCGGAAGCCGCGTCGATGGCGAACACATTACCGGCCTTGTCACCGATATAGACTTCCGTACCGGCGGCGTTGACAGCCGGAGCGGCGCTCTGCATAGAACCGGCCTCGGTGAACTTCCACTTGAGTTGTCCGTCAGCGGTGACCGCATAGAACTGTCCGGAGGATGTTGTGCCATAGTAGATGTCACCTGTCACCGGATTGACGGTCAGAGGATTGTAACTTGGCGAATCCACCTCAGGGACATATTTCCATTTGAGGTTGCCAGTGATGACATCGAACGCATAGAGCACAGCCTTCTTGTTGAATGTTATGTTATAGACAGTCTTTCCGTCAGGAGAGAAGACCGGACATCCGCCCTTGAATCCCTCATAGTTGGCGCCAAGCATATCCCAGTCATTGAAATAGAGGACATACGGCCGGATTGTCACCTCAAGGGTCCAAGTCTTTGTCTTGCCCTTGATGTCGGCGCTGAGAGTGACCTGCTGCGCTCCGGTGGAGACAAAGCCCTTGGAGACCTGAACGCCTTCGAGAACCTTTCCGTCAGGGAAAGCCCACGTCACATTGGTCGCCGTCGGATAACCCTCGGTGTTGAAGGTGAACGTGATAGGCTGGTTGATCGCGGCGGTGTTCCTGTCAAGGGTGTAAGGGATCGCCAGAGTCGGCATAGCCTTGATCTGAGCGGGATCCGAATCTCCTTTAGGGTAGTTGGCCACAAGGGTGAACGTGTAGTTCTTGTCGTTTGTCAGGCCTGTCACGTCATAGCTTTCCTTGTCGGCCTCGATCTCGGCTTTCTGAACATCAGTCTCGGCACCTTCCATAAACCAGGTCAAGGTGTAGGACGTAAGCAAGGATGACGGACGGGTCCAGAACAACGACACCGTGGCATCTGAAGCGTCAGCGTCAAGATCGGTCACAGGA
>CAVKYA010000308.1:0-3408 GCA_963660255.1 Bacteroidaceae bacterium
GCATAGGCACTCTCGATGAGGTGATCGGGACGTTGACATTGGCGAAACTGGACAAGTACGACGGAAAGATCTACGCCTTGAATCTTGACGGATTCTACAATCCGTTGAAAGACCTGCTGGATCATTATGTGAAGACCGGGATGCTTGACGCTCGCTCCAGGGGACTGATCGAGTTCCCGGACACGGTCGCTGAACTGGTCGGACACCTTGACTGATAAACTGAAAGACTGATGACCCTTGACGAGATAAAGGAATTCCTTGGAAAGGACTGGAAGGAGACGGACGGACTGATTCGTTCGTCCTTAAGAAGTGACATTGACCTGCTGAACACCACGAACGAGGCGATCCTTGAGCACAGCGGAAAACAGCTGAGGCCGATAGTGTCGTTGCTGGTGGCCAGGGCGTGCGGAGGCGGTAAGGCTAATGAGGACAGCATTCGTTACGCCGCGGCCTCGGAACTTTTGCACAACGCCACTCTCCTTCACGATGATGTCGCCGACAATAGTTCCGAAAGGCGTGGATCTCCGACAGTTATGGTGATTCTCGGCGGTCCTGCGTCCGTCCTTCTCGGGGATTATTGGCTTGTCAAAGCGATGGAGAACATACTCGCCTCCTCGGCTCACGGCAATGAGGTCATCAGAATATTCTCGAAAACACTCAGCAGCCTTGCCGAGGGAGAGATGCTCCAGCTTCAGAAGGCTTCGTCCGGGGACACGGTGGAAGAGGACTATTTCCGCATAATATACAGCAAGACAGCATCTTTGTTTGAATCGACCTGCGTCTCGGCGGCGATCTCGGTGAACGCTCCGGAAGCGTGGGTGGAAGCCGTGCGGAACTATGCGGTCTCTCTCGGAATCGCCTTCCAGATCAAGGACGACATATTCGATTACACGGGAGGAAAGAAAATCGGCAAGCCGGTGGGCATCGACCTTGAGGAGCAAAAGATCACCCTGCCTCTTCTGGGAGCTTTGGAGACTGCGCCGGACGAGCGCGCCTCGCAAATCAGGAATATGCTTCTGAATATTCAGGAACACCCTGAGTATAAGGAGGAAATAGTCGCCTTCGTCCGGAAGGAAATGGGTATAGAATACGCCGTCTCAAGGCTTGATGAATATGTCTCCAAGGCCGTCGGATCGCTTGCCGTGCTTCCTGATTCGAGGGAAAAGGAATATCTTGTGAAGATCGCGGAGTTCACCGCATACAGGGACAAATGAATCTGGATGGTATCATAGGTAACCCCGATGCCGTCAGGGCGTTGAAAGGGATGGCCGACAGCGGGCGCATCCCTCACGCTATGATGCTCTACGAGAACGACGGGTGTGGTGCTATGGCCTTGGCTTTGGCATTCCTTAGCCGTGTGCTTGGGGACGAGCATAAGGTCTGCGGACTCATTCATCCGGACGTGCACTATGTCTATCCGGTCGCGAACGGTTCGAAAGTCACGGAGAAAGTCGAGAACCTGAGAGCGGAGTTGTTTCTTGAATATTGGCGTAAATTGATGACTGCCAATCCATACGCCTTGGAGTCGGAAGTGAGTTCGGCATTCGGGATCGAGGGCAAGCAGGCCGGAATCAACAACGCCGAGGCTAAGGAGATTCTGGAGACGGTGTGGCTGACCTCCGTGGAAGGAGGCTGGAAGGCTGTTGTGGTCTATCTTCCCGAGAAGATGAACGCAGCTTCCGCGAACAGGCTTCTCAAGGCCATCGAGGAGCCGCCGGAGAAGACTTTGTTCATTATGATCACCCACGCTCCGGAGAAGGTGATGCAGACAATCTCCTCAAGATGCCAGATGATAAGGGTGCTGCCATATTCCCGACAAGAGATTGTGGATGTTTTGGTTTCGGTGTTCGGGAAAAACGCCGATGAGGCTTCAGCGGCCGCTTTGGTGGCCGGTGGAAGTGTCGGGGTGGCACTGGATTACCTTTCTGGCAAGGAGGATTACCACAGGCAGATGGAGATATTCAAAGGTCTGACTGACGCTTTGGTTTCGAGGGATCTAAGCGCCGCGCTCGGTTGGGGTGACGCTATGGCTGCGCTGCCGTCGCGCGAGAGTCAGAAAGCTTTTTGTAAATTTGCTGGTGAAAGCCTTCGTAAAGTCTTTCTGATTCAGCAGAACCTTCCGCAGATTTCGGGAATATCCGCCGAGGAAAAGGATTTCTTCTTTGGTTTGGCCTCCCGTTGCAGGAAAAGTTTCCCGAGGTTGGCGGTGGCCTGTCTGGACAGGGCGCAGACGCTGATAGACAGGAATGTGAACCAGAAAATCCTGTTCTGCGACTTGGTGGGGCGGCTGTATTTGAGTTTTTGACACGTAATTATGAATATATATGGATAACAGGGATAATGAGACAATAAAGTTTGACTGCAACCGAGGTTGCACGATCTCCCAGGACCAGGAGACCGGTGAATATGACTGCAATTACCGTCGTGGCTGTTGCAAGCTGAAGGATTACGACTGGCTTCACGGCATCCGTCAGGAGCAGTTTAAGGATCTTTTTGAGGTTCGTTTCAAGAACACCAGAAAAGGGATTTACATCAACACTTCCGGTCAGGGAATAAAGACAGGTGATTTGGTGATTGTCGAGGCTACAAATGGCCACGACCTTGGAATAGTCACCCTTGAGGGGCCGATTGTCGGCCGCCAGATGAAGTGTAAGGGAATTGATCCGGAGGCGGTTCCGCTTAAGAAAATATACCGCAGGGCAAAGCCTTTCGACATCGCCAAATGGCAGGAGGCGATAGCCCGTGAGCAGGACACTATGATTCAGGCCCGCAGGATCGCCGCTGAATTGGGGCTGGATATGAAGATCGGAGACGTTGAGTTTCAGGGAGATGGCACGAAGGCGATTTTCTACTATATCGCCGACGGCCGTGTGGATTTCCGTCAGCTGATCAAGGTCTATGCGGAGGAGTTCCGTATCAGGATCGAGATGAAGCAGATCGGAGCCCGTCAGGAGGCCGGTCTGATTGGAGGTTTGGGAATCTGCGGACGTGAGCTTTGCTGTGCCAATTTCATCACTAATTTCCAGTCAATCTCCACTTCCGCTGCCCGTACTCAAGACTTGTCCCTGAATCCTCAGAAGCTTGCCGGTCAGTGCGGAAAGCTGAAATGCTGTCTGAACTATGAGGTGGCCAACTATCTGGATGCCCAATCACGCATTCCAAAAGTCACGGATCCTCTTGAGTTCCAAGACGGTCTGGCCTATCTTGTCAAGACGGACATCCTGCAGGAGGTGATGTATTTCTCTTACGAGAAGGGGTCTCTGTCCAATTTGTTCCCGATCTCGGCCTCTGAGGTCCGTCAGATCATTATGATGAACCGTAACGGACAGAAACCGGAGTCTTTGAAGAGCGAACCGGAACCGGTTGGCCCTCAGTTCGTTTCCGCTGTGGGTGACGACAGCATCACAA
>CAVKYA010000309.1:0-3378 GCA_963660255.1 Bacteroidaceae bacterium
AGTAATCACCCCAGGCTTGTTTGGCCCAAAGGGCACCCATCACTATGCCCATTGTAAGGAAGCCCCAGCCTATGCGGACAAGGGTGTCGCAGAGACGGAGGTCGGCTTCGAGCGGTCGCTGAGCCTGTCGAAGCGAAAAGGCGTCTGGCCTTTCAGTCACTTCGACCGGTTGGTGAGCCTGTCGAACCACAGTGACCGAAATTGTCGGCTCTGGAGCTGACTTTCTGGAGAGCCAGAGGATACGGACGGCAAGGATGGTGGCGATTCCCATCACGGCGTAGGCGAACATATAGACGATGACGTGCGGGACGAACCACGGACTGCGGAGAGCCGGCATAAGTTCCTCAGTGTGAATCTCTGGCTTGAATATGTTGATGCACGCGAACATCACGGCCATCAGGCAGCCAAACGGAAGCACCCAGCGGTAATGCCATCGAAGATAGACCCCGAGACCGATCAGCGAAAGGAACAAGCTGAACCACAATCGGGTCTCCCCCATCGTGCGAAGTGGCGGACGACCAAGCGTTATCCAGACTCCGGCGATGAATGTTATGAATATGACGGAGCCGATTCCCGTCAGGACAGTGGCCGGCAACCTACGCCTGGAAATCACTGACGCAACCGCACCGAAAATCCAGAAAATCGAGGCGGCCAAAGCGAACCAGACAAACGAATCCCAACTCATATTTTAAGACGAGGCTTAAACCCGGCGAAGAACACCATAGCCGCAGCGGAGACGAGCAATAACCACAAGGCGATGCGAAAAACCTCCGACAAAGGCGAATAGACACACTTGAATATGCTCGCGAACTCTCCCCTCTCCGTGCCCGACAGGTAGTCCGACTGATAAATCCACCACGAGCCAACCTTGGCAGGGTGGTTCACTGCTATCTTGATCTCGGAGGAACGGCCGTCAGGAAGGGTCAAAGTAGCCTCGGAAGAATATTCATAGACAGAGAAATTTCTGAGTGTCAGTTCGAAAGGGAGCTTGACATATTCATCGGTGGATTCGTTCCGCGCTTGATGGTTCGGAACATTCGGCATCGCGATCATAATTGCCCGAGCCATTCCGCCGGAGCCGAAAAGTCCGGCGACCAGAATCACCGACACCCCCAGATGGGCACAGGTCACCCCAAGTCGATGTTTGCTGAATTTATGAATATCCTCGATCGTGTTCAGCGTGATGGTTGTCGCCAAAAGAAACAACGCAAGGATGAAGATCGACGACCGGCTCATATTCCTGAAACCGAGGACACCGAAAAAGCCGTCCCTGCTCCCATCCTGCGGGGTCAGCCCGAAGATGAGAAGCAGGGACAGTACTATTGAAATCGAAATTATGCAGGCCTTTCGTCCGGCCAGATGTCTGTACAACGACCACCGGTCACGCAACGCGTAGATGCCTACCAAAAGGCAGACATAGACCAGAGCTGCAAGAAGCCCGAACGAATGGCCTAAGGCTGACATTACTTACGCCTCAGCCCACTGCTTGCGCAGAAGGTCAACAGCAGCGGTGACGGTCGTGGCCCGGTCGCCCTTCGTGCCACACTCGAAGCTGACATACTTGTCGTAGCTAATCTCCTTGAGGGCTCTGAATCCGTCAACGTAATAGTCCTTCTCTCCGTCCTCGCCCGGCATAACCCTACGGCCACGGCTGGCAATGTGGACGTGCTGGAGGTACTCCTTGCCGGCTGACATCAGAGCACCGTAGTCGGAAGTCTCCTCGGACATATGCCAGAAATCTCCCATTGCCTTGACTCCTTTGCTGTCCGAGTCACGAGCGATCGCGGCAGCGTCGGCCACCTGACGCATATAGAAGGCCTCGTTCCTGTTCAGTGGCTCAAGGATCACGGTTGTGCCGTGCTCAAGGGCGAACTCTCCAAGGTCGTGAAGTTGCTCGCAAAGGTAATTGCGGGTGTCCATCGTGTGAGGCTTGCAAGGAGTCTGATGGTTGAAGGCCGGCACCATTATGACTCCGGTAGAGCCAAGTTCTCCGGCGGCGGCCACGATCTCGCGCATAGTCTTGTCAAACAGTTCCTTGACCGCAGGATCCTCGGCAAGGATGAATCCGTCAAAACCGGCGCAGATCGCCGACACCTTGATGTTTCGTCCGTTCAGGGCATCCTGAATCTCCTTCACACGGGAAGCCAGTCCACGTCCTCCCGGCTCGAAACCGACAACCCCAAGGCTCTCCATAAAGTCCAGTTTCTCGGCCAGACTTTCGCCCGGAGCTATCCCCTCCTGAAACGAAATCTTCAGTTCAAGGTCATTCCCGGCCTTTTTCTTATCGTCCGACGCGGCGACGCATCCCGGCAGCATCGAAGCTGCGGCCAATGCCGCAGACCCCACCGCCGCTGTCGCCAGAAAATCTCTTCTGTTCATACCTTAAATATTTAAGAAATATGACTAAGATACGACTAAAATTTGATAATTAACTTCTTTCCCGCCCATATTTTCAAATATTAGGCATTTTGTTTAATCCATTAAATAAAAATGACGCACTCGCCGGTCTCGACGTGAGCCTCCCCCTTGCGGATGTGGTTCACCCAATCCACGTACTCAAGCACATACGGGGTTGTCTGCTGGAACTTCATAAGTCCCGTGTCAAAGATGTCCATATGACACTATATCTACACTCCAATCATATACTGGACGTACAGTAATATGAAAACCCTCTTTATCGATCTCATCGTAATCGTGGTCTGTAAGCAGAAGCAGATTATTGCAACCAGTTGCTTTAGCGGCCATTATAACCCCGTTCAGCTCACGTTGCTTCGTTTTGGGAGAAGAAATATCATATGACACTTGTACCGCCTGCAACACATCATCGCCTTTACAGATGATGAAATCACATTCTCCAGAGCGCTCAAGCATATAATACACATCCCAACCTTCCGCGTTGCACTTCCTTAAAAGCTGGGCGAGTACTATTGTCTCAAGACGCCATCCCAAGTTGTCTCCGGAGAAAGCGTCTTTCCTCTGGTTCATCATGGACACATCCACAGCATACACTTTCTCTTGAGTAATACGGATTTTACTCTTGCGGGAAAATTTCTTCACCCCTGACAGGAGGAAAGCCTGCTTAAGATAAGAGACATAGTTCTTTGCAGTGTGCTCTGACTTGAAATGGAATTGCTCAGCCAGATCCGTGGTGACCACGCTGGTTGGCGATAGGTTAAGCAGATGATGAGCCATCTGTTCGAATGATTCCCTGTAAGTAATCTTGTATCGATTCTCGATGTCGCGCTTAAGGATGTTGTCAACAAGATCGGAGACATAGGTTTTGGAATCAGCAATGGTCAACATCTCCGGAAAGCCGCCATGCTTCATATAATCGTCAAATGCTCGACGGCGCAGACCTTCCGCCAACGTAGATTTCCT
>CAVKYA010000310.1:0-3367 GCA_963660255.1 Bacteroidaceae bacterium
CGTCCAGAAGAGCCGGGCCCTTCTTCTCAAGCAGATAGGCCTTCTTGCGGTTGAAGGCATCGATGACAGCGAGAGGATTGTAACCGTCCACCCTTTCGGCATCCATCGCGTCGGCCTTGAATCCGGCTCCGAGACGTGCCGGGAACACATAGCCCATCGTCTCGCCCTTTGTCTGACCACCCATCGCATACTGGTTGTCCATAACGTTGAAGAGGACTGGAAGTCCACCCTTCATATCGCCTTCCCAAAGGGTGTTGAACTGATCCATCGAAGCGAACGTCATACCCTCAAGGACAGGTCCGCGGGCCATCGCTCCGTCACCGAGGTTGGCGACAACGATACCTTTCTTGCGGTTAACCTTCTTATAGAGAGCCGCTCCCACGGCGATCGAGCCGGAACCGCCCACGATGGCGTTGTTCGGATAGATTCCGAAAGGAGTGAAGAAAGTGTGCATCGATCCTCCCAAACCCTTGTTGAAACCGGTCGTGCGGGCGAAGATCTCGGCCATCGCTCCGTAAAGCAGGAAGCGGATTCCGAGCTCCTTGGTGTCCTTGCCGTCGTAAGCCTTCTTGGCCACGTCAAGGGTGGCACCGCCCCAGAACTCCTCCATAACCTTCTTCAACTCCTCCTCAGGAAGAATCTGGATGGAACGCAGGCCCTTGGCGAGAATCTCGCCGTGTGAACGGTGTGAACCGAAGATAAAATCATCGGTGTCAAGGCAGTAGGCCATACCGACAGCGGCGGCCTCCTGACCGGCCGAAAGGTGGGCAGGTCCAGGGTTATTGTAAGCGACTCCGTTGTAACCACCCGTGGTCTTGACCAGATTGAGCATAGTCTCGAACTCGCGGATGTAAGACATATCGCGGTAGATGCGGAGCAGATCCTCCTTTGTGAAATTGCCTTCCTTCAGTTCTTCCTTGACGGTCTTGTTGTACGTCATCACAGGAATCTTCGGAAGCTCAAGCTCGTGATCCTGAGGACGCAGGGTCTCGTTAGGATCGATGTAAAGCGCTTTTGGCATATTACTATATTCTTAATTGTTTTTCGTTATTCTTTTAGTGACAATCTGTGGTCATTATGTTTACCAGCAAATCCTTTTATTTCAACGCGAACGCGGTCTCCTTGATAATCTCGGAGACAGTCGGGTGCGGGAACACAACCTCCTTGAGCTGCTCAAGGGTCATCTCCGACTCGATGGCGATGCAGGCGCTGTGGATGATCTCGGAGCAAGGGTTGCCGAGCATATGCACGCCAAGCACCTCGTGGTATTTCTTCCCGACGATGATCTTGCATATTCCTTCACCGCCCTCGTTCTCGGCGACAAAGCGGCCGGCGTAGGCCATAGGAAGCTTGATGACTGAATATTCCTTCCCGGAAGCCTTGGCCTGCTCTTCGGTGAGTCCGACTCCGGCCACCTCAGGGTTGGTATAGACGATTCCAGGAATCGCGTCGTAGCGCATACGATCCTCTTTTCCAAGAATATTGTTGACCGCGACCTCGCCCTCTCTGCTCGCCGTGTGAGCCAGCATAGAGAAACCGGTGACATCACCTGCGGCATAGACTCCCGGGATATTCGTGCGCATCTTGCTGTCCACCTTGATTCCACAAGGCTTTCCGCCACGGTTCAGGAGCATCTCCACGCCGAGGTTCTCAAGGCCGAAGCCGGTGATGTTGGCACGGCGGCCCACAGAGACGAGGATCTTGTCCCCGCTGACCCTCTGGGTGTTGCCATCAGGATCCTCATAGACAACTGTGTTGCCCTCGATTCCGGTGACCTTGCACTTGAGGCAGAAGTTCACGCCACGTTTTGCGTAAATCTTCTGGAGCATCGCGCTGATCTCATCGTCAAGAGGTCCGAGAATCTTCGGAAGCATCTCGACGACAGTCACTTTCGTGCCGAGAGTGCTGTAGAAGGCAGCGAACTCCATTCCGATGACACCTCCGCCGATGACAACGAGCTCGGCCGGACGTTCTTTCAAAGCAAGGATCTCACGGTTGGTCACGATCACATCTCCGGCCTCCTTCAGACCAGGGAACGGAGGCACGGCGGCCTCTGAACCCGTGCAGATGAGGATGTTGCGGGCCACGTATGTCTGCTCTGCGGCGGTGATCTTGATGCCTTCCGCGTCACGTCCCTGGATCATAGCCTCGGCGGCCACAACTTCGACATTGTTGGACTTCATCGCCAGCTTGACACCTCCCACGAGTTTCTTCACGACCTTGTCCTTGCGGGCAACTATCTTTGAATAGTCGAACGTAGGCTCCTTGACATAGACTCCGTAGTGATCTCCGGTCAAAGCGTAATTATAGACCTTCGCGCTGTAAAGAAGTGTCTTGGTCGGGATGCAACCCTCATTGAGGCAGACTCCTCCGAGGGATTTTCTTTCAAAAAGGACAACCTTCAAGCCGGCGGCACCGGCTCTTTCAGCGGCCACGTAACCTCCTGGGCCACCGCCTATTACCGCTAAATCGTACATATTCATATTCAATTAAAATTCAACTTCAAGATTTTCGATTTCTACAGCGACCTGCTTGAGGAAGCGGGTTGCCTCTCCGCCGTCAAGAGCCCTGTGGTCGTAGGTCAGGGACAGGCCGAGATAAGGGACGAACGCATAAACCCCGGCTCCCAGATCCTTAGGACGCGGGACGATCGTGCCGACACCGAGGATCGCGCTCTGAGGCACGTTGATGACAGGTGTGAACCACTCCACTCCGAAGCCTCCGAGGTTGGAAACCGTGAACGATGCGCCCTCGGCTGAAAGCAGGTCAGGGTTGATCGAACCCTTCTTGCAGTCCTCGGCCACTTTCTTCAGAGCCTTGCTCAACCCTATGATATTCAGATCCTCGGCGTGTTTCACGCAAGGCACCATCAGTCCGCGCTCGGTGTCAACCGCGCAGCCGAGATTGACGACATTGAATATCCTCATAGCGTCTCCGAGGCAGTGAGAGTTGACCTTCGGGAACTTCTTCAAGGCCTTGATGACAGCGTAGCAGACGAAGTCGTTGATCGTGATGTTCGCGTCGATCTTTCCTTCCTCAAGGGCCTTCTTCGCCTTCTTGCGGAGAGCCTGCACACGGCGCGCGTCAGCACCCAGCATATGGGTGAGCTGGGCCGTGTTCTGGAGGGAGTTGTACATCGACTTGGCGATGAGCCTGCGCATATTGGACATCTTCTCGACCTTGAACTCCTCGCCTTCCCCGGCAAGGTTCTCGGTGTGGGTAGGTTTCCAAACCTTGAGGTCGGAGCCTTTGACCATTCCACCGATTCCGGAGCCCGTGACAGGTGCCTGAAGACCACCGTCGGCCATCATCGCCTTGGCGAGACCGGACTTAGGAGCGCCCTGGGCGGCGATGACATCACGCTCGA
>CAVKYA010000311.1:0-3362 GCA_963660255.1 Bacteroidaceae bacterium
CAGAGTTTACCGTTGGCGTGGAGCTGGCCGGGAATCACCCAAAGCGAGTCGAAATATTCAGCCATCTTGGCGCAGGTCACGTTGAACGCCTCCGCGTCGGCCTCTGTCCACCAGTCGGTGAGGTTTCCCTCCTTGTTGTACATCCTGCCCTGATCATCGAATCCGTGGGTCATCTCGTGGCCGATCACTACTCCGATGGCGCCGTAGTTCGCGGCGGCATCAGCCTCAAGATTGAAGAGAGGCGGCTGGAGGAATCCGGCAGGGAAACAGATCTCGTTCGTGGTCGGGTTGTAGTAGGCGTTGACGGTCTGAGGGGACATCGCCCACTCATCCTTGTCAACCGGCTTGTTGTACTTCTTCTTGTAGTTCAGTTCCCAGTAGAACTCGGAAGCGGCCCTGAGATTGTCGTACAGAGAAAGTTCCGGATTGATCACGAGACCGCTCAGGTCATCCCATTTGTCCGGGTAACCGACCTTCACAGTGTAGGCCGCAAGCTTCTCCTGAGCGATCTTCTTTGTCGCGTCGCTCATCCATTCCTGCTGGTCAATTCTCAAAGACAAGGCTTTCTGGAGGTTGCGTATCAACTCAAGCATCTCGTCCTTGGCGGCCTTCGGGAAATATTTCTCCACGTACATCTGGCCGACAGCATCGGACATCAGACCATCCACAAGGCTTACGGCCTGCTTCCACCTCGGAGTCTTCTGCTGAACACCGTAGAGTTTGCGGGAGAACTCGAAATTCTCATCGCTGAAATCATCGGAAACGATTGAGGATCCGCCTGATATGATCTTCCACTCGTACAGAGCCTTCAGGTCATCCAGTGAGGCCGTCATAAGAATATTGCAGGCTGCGGCCACAGGCTCAGGCTGACCGAGATCAACCTCGGAGGTCTTGTCGAAGCGATATTCAGAAAGATACTTCTTCCAATCGAAGTCCCCGCAGATGGAAATAAGGGAATCCACGCTGATCTTATGGTAGTTAGCCTCAGTGTCACGCAACTTCTCTTTTGAATAGTAAGGAGTGGCGAGCTCTGTCTCGATCGCCCAGATTCGCTGAACCTTGTCGGCTGCTACATTCTCCGGGTAACCCGTGAGAACGAAGAGGTTCTTCATATGCTCTTTCATCGCCTCGCGGACGGTCACATTCTGAGGATCATCGGACAGGTAATAGTTACGGTTGCCGAGTGAAAGGCCGCTCTGGCTGACGCAGACGATGTTGTTGTCGGCATCTTTCTGATCTGTTGAGATGTACATCGCGAACAGAAGGTTGTCGTGTTCCTTGGCGCAACGGCTGAGAAGTTCCTCACGGGTGCTGATGGCGTCAAGCTCGGCTATGTGAGCCTTGATCGGAGCGGCACCCTCGGCGTTCAGCCTTGTGGAGTCCATCATCATACTGTAGAGGTCTCCGATTTTCTGTGCGACCGTCCCCTTCTCGTTCTGTCCGGCGGCGATGTCCTTGATGAGTCCGGCGAGAGCCTTGACATTCTCGTCGCTGACTTTGGTCACGGTTCCCCACATCGGGTACTCAAGCGGCTGTGGGTTCAAGTCGGCCCAATGGCCGGTTGCGTACTTGGCGAAGTCGTCTCCCGGACGCGCGGTCGTGTCCATATAGGCGTAGTTGATTCCGGCGGTCTTGGCCGGTTGGTTGCAGCAGGCTGACGCGATGGCGAGGCAGCCGCAGAGTAACAGAATTAATTTCTTCATATTCATTGATGCAATTTGAATTTTCCGGGTGCAAAGGTACGGCAGAAATTCCATTCTCCATCAATGGACATATGGACAATATGAATATTTAATTATCTGAATATTAAGGCAATCAATACGAATAATGTGGACATCGACATATTCGTTCATTTCGGTGCTTCGACAAGCTCAGCAACCGAAGCTATTACTGACCGGTCACTGAGCTTGTCGAAGTGACCTATGGAAACGATATTCTTTACAGCTACTTCTTTCGCCGGAAGTAAAGCACATAAAAAACAACCAACGACACCACAAACGTGGATAGCCCGATAGCGCAATTCCAGGAATTCGGCAGCCCAAGCCCGATCTTCGCCACGCAGATGTAAGTCGTACAAACAGCCGTCATAAACGCCGCCGGAATCATCGTGATCAGATAAGTCCCACCTTTCTTGAACTTCACCAGATAGGCCGTCGCCGTCCACAGCATAAACACAGCCAACGTCTGGTTAGCCCACCCGAAATACCTCCAGATGACATTAAACCCATTCTCGTCGGCGATGTTGTACCAAAGCAGCACACCAGCGATCAAAAACAACGGAATGCTGATCATCAGCCTGTTGGCGATCGGCTTCTGATTGAGATGCAGGAAATCCGCCACAATCAGGCGCGCGCTTCTGAACGCAGTATCTCCGCTCGTGATAGGTGCTGCGACCACACCAAGAATGGCCAATATGCCACCCAAAACGCCCAGCCACCCCTTGGAAACCTTGACAACCACATCCGGAGCTGCGGCTGAAACCGTAGCGCCAACCTCAGCAGCCCCTCCGTCAAAGAAGAACCAAGAGGAAACGGTCGCCCAGATCAACGCCACAATGCCCTCGGTGATCATCGCACCATAGAACACCGGCCGCCCAAGCCTCTCGTCAGTCAGGCAACGCGCCATCATCGGGCTCTGTGTGGCGTGGAAACCGCTGACCGCTCCACAGGCGATGGTGATGAACAAGCAAGGGAATATCGGTTGCCCGCTCAGAAGCCCCTTCGACTCGCCAAGATTGCCGAGCCCGTCCCAAAGCTCCGGAAGCGAAGGCCATTTGACGAACAGGCAGACCATCAGAGCCAAAGCCATAAATATCAGCGCGAACGCGAAGACCGGATAAATCCGTCCGATGATCTTGTCAATCGGCATCAACGTCGCGAGAAGATAATAAAGGAATATAACTCCGACCCAAATCATAATCGATCCGCGTCCTCCGTCACCGGCAATGTCCCCGAGAATCAGCGCCGGACTGAACACGAACACCGTCCCGACAAGCATCAGCACGATGATCGAGAACGCCAGAATGAAAGTCTTTGTGCCCTTGCCGAGATATTCCCCGACCAGATCCGGCAGTCCCGCCCCACCGTTCCTGATGGAAAGCATTCCTGTCATATAGTCGTGCACCGCTCCGGCGAAAATGCAGCCCAGAACTATCCACAGGTAGGCCGACGGTCCGAACTTGGCCCCCATAATTGCGCCAAAGATCGGTCCTGTCCCCGCTATATTCAGAAACTGAATCATATAGACTTTCCAGGCCGGCATAGGAATATAATCCACCCCGTCCGCCTTGGTGATGGCTGGTGTCTTGCGGGCAGGATCCGCCCCGAACCTCTTCTCAACAAACTTACCGTAAAGAATATACC
>CAVKYA010000312.1:0-3353 GCA_963660255.1 Bacteroidaceae bacterium
TAATAGTCACGGTCACACTCGATGGTCTGGACGGAACCGTCATCTCCGAGGGTGCGCATCAGGACGGTCGGGTCGTCCATCTTCTTGATGAAGTTGGTGACATTCAGGCGGATGATGTCGTTGATGCCGCTGAAGGAATATTCAGAATTTGCCTGAAGTTTCTCTCTGTCGATGTGGACGGACTTGCGGTAGAGGATGATCTTCTCGGCGGTGACATTGCTGCTCTCCACATCAGTCAGGTGCGAGCTGTTGCGCAGGGTCAGCACGTCAGCCGGGACTTTTTCCGGCTCGATGAAATCAACTCCCTCCTTCAGCCAGCCCAGTTCGGTCTCCTTGTGGATGATCTTCGCCTTGTTATCGAAGTACTTGCTGCCGACACGGTGGGCGAAATAGTAGCGCATCAACTCCTTAATGCGGTCTTTCAGCATATAACTGACAATCAAAGCGATAAACAGCGGCAGGGTAAGCGAGCCGAACTTTCTTTGGAAGGCGAAGCTCACCACGGTGGCGAACAACATCGCGACACCGGCGGCGATGCTGAAATAGAGCTGCTCCACAATCACCCCGTCCCGCCGTTTCGGAGCGCGGAGGTAAAGGTCGCTCTCGATGTACTTCTTCAGAATGCTGAAGCGATGAATGAATATCCTGTTGTGCAGCCGGTCATCCTCCCGGATCTCAGGGTAGCCCAACTGCCTCATATGCTTCCCGATCTTGCGGTAAAGACCCGCAGCCTTCCCGGCCAACTCATCCAACTTCCTGTCCCTCAGCCACTCGATGAGTTCAAGAATATGCTTGCAGGTGATGTCGCAGATGAATTCGTCCCCGCAAAGGTACATCCTCATCACATCCTCGGGAACGGTAGGAGCGTTTATAATGGAGCGTAGCCTGATATATTCATCACAAATCCTTTCGGCGTTGGCGATGAAGCCTTCGCACAGGTTTTCCGTGTCCGAGCCGATGCGGTTCTGCTTGATGTGGGCCAGTTCGTCGCGCAGGGCACTTTTGACAACGGCGGCGAACATCTTGATCTGGTACTCATATTCCGAGATCAGGGTTCGGGTCGGGTTGGACGCCATCCGGGTGAACGCCTCGCGGATGTTGTGCAGCGGCACCGCCGGGCCTTCGGCAATCTCCCGGAGCAGGAAAACGGGGGTGATGAGACGGATGTTCGACTTGACATCCTGGTAGAACATATCCTTGGGATATGTGGCTCTGTTGATGTCGAGACTGCCAGGTACGAAGAACCACATCGCCAGAGAGAAGTCGTTCATCCGCAACTTCTTGCGGGTGACGAAGCCGACTTTCAGCTCTATCGAGTAGCGGTCGTGGATTCTGGTGTCGATCTCGATCATAGGAATGTTCCGTTAAATATAACAAATTACCCCACAAAGAACAAGCCCGGGGTGATGCCCAGCCATTTGAGGACAGTCTCGCCCCAGATGAGGATGATCAGCCAGGAGATGGTCATCATCGTGATGCCGAACTTGAAAGCATCCGTCATACTGTACTGGTTGGTGTTGTAAAGGAGGGCGGCCGGCTTGCTGTTGAACGGCAGCACATAGACGTGCTCGATCAGCATTGAGACAGGAAGCGCGAGGCTGATTACCGGATAGCCGAACCGCTCGGCGATGCCCATGGCGATCGGCACGAAGATCATTGTCCTGATGGTCTTGGACTGGAAAACCAGACCTGAGTACATCATCAGGAATGTCAGGATGACGTACAGCACCCAGAACGGAGTGTTATCGGTGATGCCCATCGAGTCAAAGGCCGCGTTGACCATCGTGCCCGGCAGACCGGTGATGTTCAGGCCGGCTCCCAAGGTGTAGGCTCCGGCGGAGAACAGCATCAGGTGCCACGGGATGTCCACGTCGTTCCATTTCACGACTCCGATTCCTGGCATCAAGGCGATCACCGCTCCGATGAAAGCCACGGTTGTAGCGTCAATGCCGTGCAGACTGTCCGTACACCAAAGGATGAGGACACCCATAAATATTCCCACAGCCTTCCACTCCTCGACGGTCATCTTGCCCATCGCGTCCAACTCGGTTTTCAGACGCTCCAGACCACCGTCGATCTGTGGTTTTTGCTCGTCCTTCTTCATCGGGAAGAACACGTACATTCCCATCAGAAGGCCGATGATCAGAATCAGAAAACTCATCGGGCCGCAGGACACCAACCAGTCGGAGTAGCCGAACTGACTCGCCCCGGCGGCTCCGAATATCAAGGATATTGCCAACAGGTGCGCTCCGCTGCCGGTGTAGAAGGCATTCGCGCCGATGTTCACCTGAAACAGATTCTGGATCACGAGATTGCGTCCGAAGTTGTTGCGATGGCCGTCAGAGGCTCCGTAGATGGCGCAGACAACCATAAAGATCGGAAGCATGATCGTGGCCTTGACCGTCGTGGCGGAGATGAACATCGAGAGCACGATGTTGATTATGAGGAAACTCCACAGAACTCCTTTAGCGGTCTTTCCGAACTTGATCACGAACCACATCGCCAGTCGTTTGGCGAACTTGGTCTTGACAAGCATCGAGGCAAGGACGAACGACAGGATATTCAGCCACATCACCGGGTGTCCCAACTGGGCGAAGGCTTCCTTCTGGGTCGTGACTCCGCAAAGGACAATCAACAGAATGATTATCAGCGAAGTGAGGTAATTCGGAATCGCTTCCGTCATCCAAAGGATAAGGCCTGCCACGAATATGGCCAGCATCGCATAGTTTGACCTTATGAACGCGGGCAGGCCTATCTCGTTCAGCCGCGTCAGGGCTTTTCCTGACACGGTTTCAGCGGTGATGCTGTCGATGAAGCCGAAATGTCCGAACCAGTAGATAAGGACAAAGGCAAGTATGGCGAGCGGGCCGCCGAGACGCGCCATCCAGATCTCGAAACTGCTTTTCTGCATCTTCGGGAGCTTCTCCAGACGGTAGTTGTTCATATCTAATGGGTCTGACATATTCGTGAATATTTAAAATTAAACTTTTGTGATTTTAAGGCCACTTCGGTGGTCGCTGAGCCTGTCGAAGCGACGTTGGTTCGACAGGCTCACCAACCGTCGAAACTACTTCCAGTTCTTGTAAGGATTCTTCATCAGCATCGAGTTGTAGTACTTCGCGTCACCGGTGACCTCCTCGCCGAGCCAAGACGGCCTGTCGAAGGCCTCGTTCTCGTCGGAAAGTTCCACTTCAGCGACCGTAAGTCCCTCGTTGTCACCGTAGAACTCATCCACCTCGAAAGTGTGAGTCCCGGCCTTCACAAGGTAACGGGTCTTGTCGATGACTCCCGGCTCGCAGATCTCCAGCAAAGCCTTCACATCCTCGACAGGAATCTCCTTCTCCCACTCGAAA
>CAVKYA010000313.1:0-3344 GCA_963660255.1 Bacteroidaceae bacterium
TCGCAGTCTCGTCATAATACGCCTGTTTGTAGGTGTCCAGAAGTTCCGGAGCCGCTACAAGCTTTGCTGTGATGTCACATTCAGCCTCAAGAGCGGTGCCGATGGTAAGGCTTCTTGTCACTTCGACCTTGGAGCCAGTCTGCTTAACCAGAATCTCATCAGTCAAAGCAGAGGCGTTCAGGTACAGTTTGTTGTCGAAATGATGCTCGTCCATCTTCTCGCTTTCCGTCTGACATCCAGGCAGGACAAGGGCAGAAATCAGAAGGGCGACGCTGTATTTCAGAATATTTTTCATTGTCATCATTAATTAAGCGGTGAAGGGTTCATTATCGAAATGGCCTTACGGACATTCGGATAGACGAACTGGATGTTATAGTAGTCATTCTGCACATTGGAGACGCAGATGCCGGCCTTTGTGAACTCGGAGGTTACCTGTGCCGCCCAATAAGCGGCTCCGGTAATGGCGGTAAGCACATTCCCGTTGTCATCCTTGTCGAGGAACGTACCTTTAGTGTCTCCCGGATCAGTCATAGACACGGTGGTCACACCGATGACGAATCTATCCGCAGGGATATTCCCGAATCTCAACGCCTGGTTCACAAGGTATGAGAAACCATAGACATTCTGCTGAGACTCCGCCGGAATGATGATGTAGTCAGTCCCGTCAATAAGAGACGTGTCCTCGCTGAGGAGGTACTGAGGTGTTCCTTCATAGAAGAACAACGCATCCGGATTGGCCTTTCTCCACTCACGGACTCCTCCAAGGAAAGCTTCCTGGCTCTCAAGGAGGGCCGGTTTATTCTCATCGCTGACACTCAATGGGTTGACACTAGTGAAAGAGATGCTGAGACCGTCATAGGCATATTCAGTGAAATATTCCAATTCAGCGGCAACAGCGTCCTTGACATAAGGATTCTGAGCCACCAGAGTGTCGGTAGGGTCAGCCGGAGCAGCTGGCTCTTCACCCTCTGCCGGGGTGGTCACAGGATGCTCGGCGTTCCACTGCTCAACGTAAGCCTTGTAGTCGGAGATAATGTCGCTGTAGCTGATCTCGTAGAGTACTTTCATTCCTTTCACCTCACGTACCTCAGTCATCTCACTCTTAATCTCTTCGCTGAGGTTGTCCGGATTCATGAGGATGACATAGTCGATGCTGTCAGGAAGGGCGGTCAAATGCTCGGCCTGACCAGCCGGAGCGGTCGGTTTGTTGTCGAACTTGCCGATCACGACCTTGTGGTCACTCTCACGGTAATCCCTCAAAGACTGGGTGTAACGCTCGTACAGAGCCGGATTGTCAGTCTTCAGGTCGGGATATTTTATCTTGAGGCTTTCCGTCTCGGTCCAGTCGGAGCAGGACGCGAGCAGCATCGCCGCGGCAACCCCGAGAACGGTCTTCGTCAAATTTATCTTTATCATTGCCAATGAATATATTAGAGTTAGTTCTTGTAATATGGGTTGTCAGGATTGCAGTCGAACCACAGACGGGTGCTCATGTTGTCCGCACCTCCGAGAAGCGTGCTGACAGCGGTCTGGTAGTTCTCGGTGTTGGACACAGCCTCGTTCGTCGGGTAAGGCATTCTTCTCGCTCCCTTGTTTGAGTCAACAATGCCGTTGCTCTTGTTGCCGGCGTCGGTCGCAGGAATGAGGGTCGGGTAACCGGTCCTTCTCCAGTCTGACCAAGCCTCGTTGCCGAGCAGCCAGTTGGCGATCCATTTCTGGGTGATGATCCTCTCCTGCATCTCGGCCTTGGAAGCGGCCTCGTCCCAAGCGATTGTAACCGTTGAAAGAGTCTCCGGATAAGTGTTTGAGCCTGAAGGATCTGTGTAAGTACCCGGAACACTGGTGTTGTCGGCGATGTAAGCCGCCGCGCTACCAGCACCCCACTGCTCGAAAGAGAGTTCGATTCCTTTCTCGTAGAAATCCTTGGCGGAGCCACCCATATCGTAGCCGAACACAGCCACGGCCTCGGCCTCAAGGAAAGCCACCTCGGCTGCGTTGATCCAGCAGACAGGGTCGGTGACCTGAAGAGTGAAACCGGAGAACTTGTGGCCGATCTTGCCCTGGTCAGGAATTGTGATTCCCCTTCTCATACCGACATATTCATAACCATCCCACTCGCCCTTGGTGAAGTAGGCGGCGCGGCGTGGGTCGTTGTAGCCGCTCATATAGCAGATGATGTCGGCGGCGACGTGGGAGTCTCCGGCGGATGTACCGCAGGTCGTGCCGTCGTCGTGGGTCTTCACCTTGTTGTATTCAACAGCGACCTTGATAGGATTGCCGTCGGTTCCCCAAGTGGAGAATCTGGCGTTCTCGTCGTTCGAGGTGATGACTCCGACCTCATTCTTAACGGCAGACTCAGCCATCTCCTTGGAAAGGGTCGGATTAGCGTATGAGATACGTATCGCAAGTCTGAGTTTCAACGAGTTGGCAAGTTTGATCCAATTCTCGACCTTTCCACCGTAAACAGCGTCAGCATCAGCGGCGAAGTTGTTGGTACGGTTCGGAAGCAGAACCTCGACAGCATTGTCAAGTTCCTGGAACATAGCCTTATAGACATCCTCCTGAGAATCGTACGGCACGCTGAGGCTTCCATCCTGACCGATCTTCGTGTATGGGATAGGACCGTAAGTGTCAGTGACCCTGTGCATAGCGGCCACCTTCACAATGTCGCCCACAGCAAGGATCACAGGATCGTCCGTCACCTGATGCAACTGCTTGTAGTTAGTGTAGATCACAGGAATGATCCTGTCACTCTGCATAAACACGTTCGTCCAGTTGTCCGTCGGGTTGTAATTGGAGATCGTGTTGGAGAAACCGGCGTTGGCGTCGGCCATATAGCCGCCCATCGTGCCGCCGAGAAGACACTCAGTGAACTGGGTGGTGTTCACATCCGGAGAGATCACACCGTTCGCGATTCCCACAAGGGACGCGCGGATGATGTACCCGTCCCTCTGCATCTCGTCATCGGAGACACCGTACGGATTCCTGTTGATCTCCTCGTAGTTCGAGGTGCAGGCGATTCCGGCGAATGCGGCAACCGCCGTTGTGAATATTCTGAATATTTTCTTGTTCATTGTCATAGCCTCCCTTAGAATTTGATTCTCACGTTGAAGCCGAAGTTTCTGGTGCTCGGCATCATAAAGTAGTCGAGACCCGAATAGAAGTTGGTGGTCGCCGAGGCCACTGACTCAGGATCGTATGGAGCCTTGTTGTAGATCATCCAGAGGTTGCGGCCCACGAGCTGCACCGTCAAGTCGAACAGGCCGCCCATCATCTTCTTAGGGAAGGTGTAGCCGACCGAAGCCTCCTGAAGCCTCACGTTGGTCGCTGAATATGTATAATAC
>CAVKYA010000314.1:0-1669 GCA_963660255.1 Bacteroidaceae bacterium
CTTGGTATGATGCGCTATGTTGACAAGATGCTGCCGGTGATGAGGAAGGCGTTGAAAAAATAAGACTTTGATGTTTACTGAATATTCATTGGAAAGAAGTATCTTTGTACGATTTAGTTAGCCATCTGTGGTGAAGAACCTCCACAGTGGCTACAGATAAAACAGTGCGTTATGATTATAATCGTTGAAAGCGGGGCCACCAAGACCGATTGGTGTGCGGCCGCTCTGGATAGGGAACCAATCAATGTCCGTACCGCCGGAATGAATCTGGCGACTATGCCTCAGGAAGTTATCGAGGGAATTGTCAGAGAGGCTGTGGCTGCCTTCAAGGAAAATGGCGTAGCTGACGGTGTGACGGAGGTGCATTTCTATGCCGCCGGGTTGATTGTGGCTGAAGGAGAGAGTGTTCCGGCGCAGGCCAAAGGTCTGGACAATGTCCTGAGATCACTGTTTCCGGGGGCGGAGATGGAATATGCCTCCGACCTTCTGGACGCCGCGCGCGCCGTGTGCGGCCACAAGCCGGGAATCGCCGCGATTATGGGCACAGGCTCGAACAGCTGTCTCTTTGACGGAGAGAAGGTTGTGAAGAACGTCCGTTCGGCCGGATTCATCCTCGGGGACGAGGGCGGAGGGGCCAGACTTGGAAGGCTCTTTATGTCCGACTTCCTTAAAGGTTTGGTGCCGGAGTCGGTCTCCAGTGAATTCGCGAAGGATTTCAAGGTCGATTATATGACAGTCGTGCAGAACGTCTATCGTGGCGACGCTCCGTCGAAATACCTCGGCTCGTTCGCTCCGTGGATTTTGGAGAGATACGACACCTGTGAATATGTCCGTGACCTTGTCGATCAGAATTTCAAGGACTTCATCGAGAGGGCGTTGAAGCAGTACGACATCGACAGGTATGATGTCGGAGTGGTCGGCGGTTTCGGCTACGCCAACAGGGCGATACTTGAGAAAGTCGCGAAGCCTTACGGAATCAGATTCTCATCGATAATCGCCACGCCTGTCGAAGGTCTTGTGGAATATCATCTTGGCAGAAAGTAATTTAGTCCAGCCGTGGCTGATGTCACGGCGATATGTTTGTTATGGAAGACAATAGAACTACGGAGCAATCCTCAAGGTACGATCACCTTGAGAAAATGTCCACAAATGAATTGTTGAACGCGATCAACACGGAAGACAGGACTGTGCCTGTCGCCGTGGCCGGAGCCATCCCTCAGATCCAGAGACTGGTTGACGGAATCGTGGAGAGGGTCCCTCGCGGAGGCCGTGTTTTCTACCTGGGAGCCGGAACGAGCGGCCGTCTGGGCATAGTCGATGCCTCGGAGATTCCCCCGACCTATGGAGTCCACGATGTGTTCATCGGCTTTATGGCCGGTGGCGACAGCGCGATCAGGGATGCCGTGGAGGGAGCCGAGGACGATGTGGACGGAGGATGGAGAGACTTGCAGGCATATTCACCGACAAAGAATGACGTTGTGGTGGGAATCGCCGCCTCTGGTTCGACTCCGTACGTTGTGGGCGCTTTGAAGACGGCCCGGGAGCACGGGCTTCTGACGGGCTGCATCACCTGCAACGAGAACTCGCCGGTGGCCGCCGCCGCTGAGGTGCCTATCGTGGTTGTCGTCGGACCTGAGTTCGTGACCGGAAGCACCAGAATGAAGGCCGG
>CAVKYA010000314.1:2096-3332 GCA_963660255.1 Bacteroidaceae bacterium
CGGCGCTGCTGGATGATTTCCGATGAGGACATCTGCCCGATCTGCGCCGACAAGTCCCGTGACCACAGGACGATATGTGTCGTGGAGAATGTCCGTGACGTGATGAGCATTGAGAACACCGGCCAGTACCGTGGTGTCTATCACGTGCTTGGCGGAATAATCTCTCCGATCGCCGGCATCGGCCCGTCGGACATCACGGTATCGCAGTTGGCTGACCGTGTGCGCTCTCTGGCCGCTTCCGGAGAACTGAAGCCGGATGAGATAGAGGTCATCCTTGCCTTGAGCGGAAACGTGGAGGGGGAGACTACATCCTTCTACATCTACCGTCAGATCTCTTCCTACGGAGTGAAGGTCTCCTCCCTTGCCAGAGGTCTGGGATTCGGGGATGATCTTGAATATGCCGACGAGCTCACGCTTGGACGCTCGATTGTCAACCGTCAGATATTCAAGCCATAGAAATTCGCGGCCACTTATATAAAAACGCTTACTTGACAATGTTGTTATCAATACTAGAATCGCTGCTTCTGGCGGCTTCCCTTTGCGCTGACTGCTTCGCTGTCTCGACCTGCTCCAGCGTTACCCTCAAAGGAATATCCTGGCGGAAGATCCTTCCGATCGCTTTTGTGTTCGGAGTCGTCCAGACCGCTCTGATGGCTCTGGGCTGGCTGTTCGGCGACATATTCGTCGGACATATTCATAAAATAGCTAGTCTCATCGGGTTTTTGTTGTTGCTTTATGTCGGAGGTTCGATGATTCTGGAGGCCGTGAAGAACGAGGACGAGGCCCGCGACCTGAATGGTCTGAAGAATGTGGTAATCGGGGCCGTGGCGACCAGCATAGACGCTTTCGCCGTCGGGGTAAGCCTTTCGATGGGTTTTGTCCCGCTTGGCAAGATGATGATGAACCTCGTCGCCGTGTTCGCCGTGACGATGCTTTCGGTGGTAGGTGGAATGTTCGGAGGCCAGAAAATCGGCCAGAGGTTCGGCCGCCCGGCAGAGATTATCGGGGGCTGCGTGCTGATCCTTATCGGCCTTAACATTCTGCTGGGATTCATTTAGGAATATTTTTTACCTTTTTTCTCGAAAATATTCCTATTTTTGTAAGCTGACTTCTCCGTAATGTCAGCGAATTGAAGTGGAACCATTCCCACGCTCAGGCCGGGAATAAAACAGGGTGAAGATTATGATCGCGATTTTCTACAGACAGAACGGCAAACTGTTGGTTTCCCAGTCTGAA
>CAVKYA010000315.1:0-3330 GCA_963660255.1 Bacteroidaceae bacterium
ATTCAGAGGACATTCAACTTTGGTGTGAATGTTACGTTTGACACCAAATAATGTACGAGAATTATGAAAAAGATTTTTAAGAATATCACAATCTCACTGCTGGCGGCGGCTTCGTTGTACGGAGTCAATGGTTGCAACAAGTTCCTTGATGTCGTTCCTGATGATGGACTGGCGTCAATCGAGACCGCATTCAACCTTAGATCGACAGCCATCAGGTATCTGGCCACCTGCTACTCATATATGACACAAGACGGTGTCGCTGGACAAGACAGTGGAATGCTTACCGGAGATGATCTTTGGGATCTGGACAGCCGTGTCACCACGTACTTATACAACAAGAACTATGCTTCTTTCCCTATCGCTAAAGGGTTGCAAAGCGCGGCTATCTGCTATAACAGCGATTGGAAAAGTATGTACGAGGGAATCCGCTGCTGCGACATTCTTGTAGAAAATATAGATAAGGTTCCGGATATGAACGAGGATGAGAAGCAGCAGTGGAAAGCAGAAGTCTCCTTCCTTAAAGCGTACTATCATTTCAATCTTATCCGCAAATGGGGACCGGTTCCTATCATCCGTGAAAGCCTTCCGATTGATTCTAATGTTGAGGAAGTACGTGTCTATCGAGACAACATTGACGACTGTTTTGACTTTGTTCTCGACCTTCTTGACGAGGCTCTTCCATATTTGCCGATTGTAAACCCATCGGATGACGAGTTGGGACGTATCACAAAGCCGATTTGCGCGGCGTTGAAGGCCAAGGTTGCGGTTTATGCGGCCAGCCCGCTGTTCAATGGTAATGAAGAGGAAGCGTCTTTGATTGACGGTCGTGGACAAAGGCTTTTCCCAGCCAAGTCTGACACAGATAAGCTAAAACGTTGGGAAGACGCTCTTGAGGCTTGCGAGGATGCCCTTGACATCTGCGAGGAAGCCAACTTGAAGCTATACGAGAGGACATATGTTGAACAAGATTACAGAATGTGTGACTCTCTTGTCACTGACCTTACAATCCGAAACGCTTTCTGCGAAAGATGGAACAGCGAATTGATCTGGGGTAATACTCAGGTCTCAACCACCTCTTTCCAACAGTGGTGTGTGCCGATTCTGCAGATGGATCCAAGTGACGGAAAAAAACTTGGAGGTATCGGAGGAACGGATTTCATCGGTGTGCCGCTTAAGATCGCGGAACAGTTCTACACAAAAAACGGCCTTCCTATCAATTATGACAAGGAATTCGCCAGCGTTGATCAGTTCAAACTCAGGACAGGAGACGCCGCGCATAAGTACTACATCAAACAAGGCTATGAGACCATCCAACTAAACTTTGACCGTGAGCCACGATTCTACGCCGACCTTGGATTCGATGGCGGCAAATGGCTTGGAGCGTTGTCCAACTATAATGACCTGACTCCTGATGATGTGCACACGCTTGAAGCTCGGGGAGGCAATTCCAATGGAAAGTCGAACAATAAGGAAGCTGGACCTGTAACAGGATATTTCCCAAAGAAACTTGCTCCGTATAGGGTGACTTGGTCCGGGACATCATCAACCGCGAGCCTTGCATCATACTGGTTCCCGTGGCCTATGATCCGCCTGTCCGATCTATACCTGCTTTATGCGGAGGCCATCAATGAGGTTGAAGGACCTAACGGTGCCTATAGCGAGGAACTCTTCAACGCTCTTGACGCTATTCGTGAGCGTGCCGGTATTCCTGGAGTCAAAGAGTCTTGGGACAATTACAGCACACGTCCGGATCTCTATAAGTCTCAGGCCGGAATGCGTGAGATCATTCACCGCGAACGTCTGATCGAACTTGCTTTCGAGAGCCAAAGATACTGGGATCTTCGCAGGTGGAAAGAAGCCTCCACTGAGTATCAGAAAGGAATATATGGATTCCGTGTTATGGCACCAGCGGCCAAGGACTACTACCAAAAAACCTACATCGCTGACCAGAATTTCGGTCTCAAGGATTATTTCTGGCCTATCTATACATACTACATTGAAAGAAACCCTAATCTCGTACAGAATCTTGGGTGGTAACACTTTAAAAGTCATAAAGAATGAATAACATAATTAAAACGACGTTCACTCTTCTGTTCTCAGCCATTTTTATAACCGCCTGCAATGACGGAGCGAATGACTTTGGCAGAGTCGATCAGAAGAATGAGAATATTCCGGCTCCCAGTCCTGTTTCTGTGGAAAGTGTCAGAAGCATCAGCGGCGGGGCTGTCATTAAGGTGAATATTCCGGATGATGACAACATCAAAGGAGTCATCGCAAAATATACCCGTAACGGCGAGCAGGTAAACGCCAAGATTTCCCGTTATGTTGACAGCCTCACCGTGGTTGGTTTTGTGGACACAAAGCCACACACAGTCGAGATTGCCGCGATAAATGTAAATGAGGTGGAATCAACCCCTGTCAATGTTGAGATCACACCCCTTGAGCCAGCCATATCGCTCACCAAAGCCACTCTTTATCAAACATTCGGAGGCATCAAAGTCCGCATTGACGGGAACACCCCAAAAGAAAACCTGACAATAGTCCTTCTCAGGGATACTGATCTCAGTGATTTCGACAAACCTGTCAGTCAGATGAAGTGGGAACAGGTCACGACATTGTTCACGGCCGCCGAAACCATCACACTTCCAAGGCGTGGCATTGATCCAGTCGAGGCTATCTTCGGAGCTTATCTTCGCGACAGATGGGGGAATGTGTCAGACACGGTGAAAGCGGTTCTTACTCCTCTCGAAGAAGTGGAATTGGATAAGGATAAGTTCAGGGATGCCAAAATAAAGGACGACAACTGTACAGCCAGTGCGGTGAAGTACAAGATTGAGAATCTCTGGGACGGGTTGAATGATGACGGAAAAGCAAACTATATATTTGACAGCAAGCAGCTTGATCTTCCGACTTGGTTTACAATTGACCTTGGTGTCAAGACCAAGTTAAGCCATATCAAGACATTGCCTCGTGGCCAAAGTTACCTGACTTACACAGCCGCGCATCCAAGAATTTTCGAGTTCTGGGGCAGTACGAACCCGACAGGTGAAAAAGTAGAAGGCAACACCCACGGATTTGACAACTCTTGGTTCCTTCTTGGAAGATTCGAACAGGCCAAACCATCCGGCTATGAGCCAGATGGTTCACCGGGTGTTATCACACAGGATGACAATGCCTACTGGAATGCCGGCAACGACTTTGAGTTCAATAACGAGGAGTACCCTCACGCCTATGATGAACTCCGCTATTTACGTGTTGTGTTCATTGATTCTTTCGGAACGTATGGATTCGACACTAAATCCTCCAAGATTCAGATGGGCGAGCTTACAC
>CAVKYA010000316.1:0-3298 GCA_963660255.1 Bacteroidaceae bacterium
AGCGGACGCTACATCGAGGAATACGACGGTTTTTATCAACAGTTGCAGTAAATGAAAAAGTTACCGGCAATCATCGCCCTGGCGGCATGCCTTGTGTCTTGCGTCGAGGTGAACCAGAATCTCGGCGGGGATTTCATCCCTACCGACCAGAAATACGACTTCCACACGGCCGAGTTCGACCTCGATGAGGTTTGGATGAAAGCCATCGACAGCCTCACGGCATATTCATCAAGAAGAATCACCATCGGTTCCATCAGGGACGAGACCTTCGGGCTTTTCAGCAGGGGAAGCGTCGTGACGCTCGTGCCGGTGCTGGACACGGTGGATTTCGGGAAGGATCCGGTGTTCCAGAGGTTCAAGTTCAAGGCGGCTGTGGATTCAATCTCCGTGGCGGACGAGAGCCAGGCCAACATCCTCCAGAACGTCAACGTCTATGCGCTCACCGAACCGCTCGGGACCAAGGAATATTTCTCCAGGGCCGTGGTCAAGCATGGGGACAAAAGAATCACGAAAGGAGTTCCCGTCGCCAACGGCCAGGACTCGCTGACATTCGAGTTTACTGAGGACTATGGGAAGCAGTATCTGAACATCACCCAAGACGACCTTAAGGATCTGACGACCTACACCAAGAAGTTCCCGGGGATATACCTCTGCACCGATGAGCCTACCGGAAACGGCGGAAGGTTCAACATGTACAAATTCGACATCCTCACAACCTCCAGCAGCAATTACATTTCAAGAACCGACAACTACGCCGTCCTCTATTTCAACGGGGAGTTCGACGGGGAAAGGAGGGACTCCAGCCTGATGTTCTATTTCAGTCCCGTCAAGATGCAGGATCTGGATTCGCTGATCAGCGCCTCCAGCCTACCGTCACAGTACGTCTTCAACGTTGACAGCCATGAGTCCGACTATCTTGTCGGCCAGGCCGACGACAAGATTCTGATCGAGGGCGGAAGCGGAGTGAAGCCTGTGGTACCGGCCAGCGAAATCCACAGACTCGTCAACGAGGAAATCTCCCGGCAGGGAGGAGACCCAGCCACGGCTTTGATCACAAAGGCCACGATTGAATTCCCGTTTGACTTTCCGGACGACTACACCACTATGTTCCGCTACCCGAAGGTGCTCAGCCCGACCATCAAGATCAGCACCGACACCACCGTAACGTTTGCCGGGCTTACCGACGCCAGCGCTTCGGACGAGAACCAGGGGGACATCAACCGTTCGCTCTGCAACTACGCTCCTGACATAACGCACCACGTGCAGCAGATCATCAGGAAGAAAGCGGATGACAGCAAGCTTTCCAGCTACGACATCTGGTTCCTCATCATGTGGTATGAGAAGACCACCACCACGGACTCGGACGCCCAGGAACTTGCCAACTACTACCAGCAGCTGGCCGCCTACTCCTACTACAACCAACTTTACGGAGGATACGGAAGCTATTATGGCAGCTATGGTTACAGCGGTTATGGCGGCTACGGCAGCTACTACAACAACTATTACAACTATGCCGCTCTGGCCCAGTACGCCTACTCCTCTGCCACAACGACCACTTCTGACACAGAACTGGACAAGGACCGCTACTACCACGCCGTTCTACGCGGCCCGAAAGCCGACGGCAACAAGCCGAAGCTGAAAGTGACATTCGCCATCCCGAAGGGGTATCCGGAGCAATAACACATACCCGACGGACGAAAAAATAAAATGGCAAATTTTGGTAACGTGCATAATTTGCCATTTTCATTTTTTTCGGCCGTCTTCGGCTTGCTAAATAATAGTCAAGGGAACTCAGAGCGAAGCGACAGAATGGGTTTCGGGGAATTCTTTCTCCCCGTTCCTCAGAGGGCTAAAAGATTAGTGACTGAGGGGGGGGGAATACTAATAGGATGGCCTAAAATCATTTAGACCATCCTATTCAGTCTTGTCCATCAAAGGATTATTATTAAGCTTCCTCCTTGCCGGCGAGCTTCTCCTTGACCTTGTCGATCGCATCCTTTACGGTTGCGATTGTGCTTGTCTCCTCATCAGGAATCTTGATTCCGAACACTCTCTCAAACTCCATGAGAAGCTCGACAGTGTCAAGAGAATCAGCTCCGAGATCATTTGTGAAGTTGGCGCTCTCAGTCACTTCGGACTCCTCGACGCCCAGCTTGTCAACGATAATCGCTTTGACCTGCTTTACAATATCTTCTTCAGTCATAATTGAATAAATTAAATGTATATTCGTGCTAATTACGCTATTACACACAGTTCTCCGGCAAACCGGGAACAAATAGCGTTGCAAAGTAAACAAAAAATAGTCAATTATCCAAATTTGCGGTCAGACCGCCAGGGAGGCTTCAGAAAACTGACCGGTGAAACGCCATCAGCCACGGCGGCTCAGACTCAGCCATATTCTCAAACCATTCAGAGAATTAAGGAGATAGAAGACGTACTTTATCAGCATGACGGCGGCGTTGCCTGACCCCGCCCCGCTCACAACCGCCACACTCCACAAAGAAATGGAAGAGACGTTCACCAGAATCCAGATGAACCACTGCTCCATGAACGCAAGGCTCATCAGCACCTGGCCGACGATGTTCAGAACCATCACCACCGCGTCAAGAAGAATCTTCGGCTTGTCGATGCTCTCGATTCTCCCGGCGTCAAGCTTCGCTCCGTCCACATATAATAATATAAGGTAAAGGGCAGCGATGCCAATGAATATTCCGACCGTCAGCCAAATCCATTGTCTTCCGGTAAGCCTCCGGGCCTTCAGGCGGGCGCCATCTCCTCCGGAACGCAACTTCGCACCCCTCTTGCTCCACTGCCAGAATCCGACGAACTGCATCGGAAGGAAATAGAAAGCGTGCAAGGCGAAAGTCCCCATGATTCCGTTGTCCAGATAGACAATCGTGCCGATCAGCACATCGATGAAGCCGAACACGAAAGTGAGGATGTTCCCGTTGGCCGACATCACAGTGTTCACAACCCCCATCACCGAGCCGAACGCCGCCAGAAGAAGCATGAATGTCTTCACTTCCGGCTGCCGGAGCTTGAATATGGTCGTGACCGTCACCGCCAACACCATCCCGGCCACAAGGAATATGTTGAACGCAAGATTGGCTCTGTTCCTGTTTGTCGTAGCAGTCATTTTGGTATGCGTAAATGAAGTAATGATATAAAAACAATCAGTCTGTCACCGGATGAGAATGGCAGTCCCGAATACAAAAAAAAGCCATCTGAAATCCAGATGGCTTTTGGAGCGGAAAACGAGACTTGAACTCGCGACCCCGACCTTGGCAAGGTCGTGCTC
>CAVKYA010000317.1:0-3286 GCA_963660255.1 Bacteroidaceae bacterium
TCAGGTGATGCTGCCGGCCGGGACCATCCATTCCTCAGGCCGTAACCAGGTCATCCTTGAGATCGGTTCCCTCACGATCGGCTCCTACACCTACAAGATGTACGACTATCTCCGTTTGGACTTCGATGGAAAGCAGAGACCGATCCATACCCGACTTGGCGAAGAGAATGTGGCCCAGCAGCGCACCGCGTCCGTGATCCACGATCCTCAGAGTCCGGACTACATTGTCCAGAAGCCACGTGTGGCGGCCTCCGGTGAGGGATGGAAGGAACTGATCCTCGGTGAGAACAAGCAGTTGTATTTCAGCTTGAGGCGTCTTGATTTCGAGACGCAGTGCCCTCAGGACACTCACGGAGAGCGCTTCCACGTGCTTGCCCTTGTGGATGGTGACCACGTCAGGGTTCGCAGCGTCGCCCATCCGGAGCGCAGTTTCGATATGGACTATCTGGACATCGTCTGCGTCCCTGCCGATATGGGAGAATATGTGATCGAGAATCTCGGCAGGGAGCCTGTTATGGTCCACAAGACTATGCTCAGGGACGGCTATAAGGAGGTTGTCCTCTGACGAGCCTGTTGACTATTGGTTTTGTTTCAGGCCATCGAGGGTATATTCATAGACCTTCGGTGGCCTTGATTTGTTTATGACTCAAAAAACGTGTAATTTTGGCTTTGTTAAGATAGATTGAAATATGCCATTGAATCTGAATATAGTTGAGCAGAGCATAGTCCCGCCTTTCAGACAGATAATAAACCAGATAGAGGAAAGCATCAGGAACGGTTCGCTTAAAAGCGGAGAGATGCTGCCTTCGATGAGCGAGATGGCCGAGTCTCTTGGACTGTCAAAGGAGACTGTGAAGAAATCGTACTTGATTCTTAGGGATCAAGGCATCATCAACTCCACCAGAGGTGTGGGTTATTTCATAGCGTCTCCGGACTCCAACCGGAAGAAGCGTATTATGTTGCTTTTTGACAGGCTCAGCATAGTGAAGGAAGTGATTTTCGAATCTTTCTCCTCCACCATCGGCGAGCAGGCTGAGATCAACATCTACCTGCACAACCAGCAGGTGGAACTTCTGGACTACTATGTCCGGAAATATCTTGACAGCTATGACTGGTTCGTCATCACCCCGCATTTCCCTCTTGACAGCAAGACGCAGCGTCAGGTTCTGACGATCTTGCGTAGGATCCCGATCCGCAAGCTGATTATCCTTGACCATAAACTGGACAACCTTGTGGGGAATTATGGAACTGTGTATCAGGATTATGCGACAGACGCCGCTCTTGGGCTCTCGATGGCCGCCGATGAATTGAGACAGTTGAGAAAGCTGAATGTCATCATCTCGCAGTCCAGTCTATACCACGAGTACGCCTGCAAGTCCATAAGTGATTTCTGCAAGGACAACAAGATATCCTGCGTGTTCCACTCCAATGTCACACCGAGGATCGTTCACGCCGGTGAGGTTTACCTCATCGTCAACGGACAGCTTGATATGGATCTGATAAACCTTGTGAGGGCGGCGAGAGCGAAAAACCTGAAGCCCGGGAAGGACTTCAGGATCATAGCCTACAATGATTCTCCGATCAGGGAGATCGTGCTTGACGGGCTCACGACCATTTCCACCGATTTCGAGCAGATGGGCCGGCTTGCCGCCGAGATGATTCTGGATAACACACCGCGTAAGGTCAAGTGTGATTTCAGTATGATCCGCCGCGGCACATTCTAAAGAAAATCCAGGCACAGGGCGAGGTCTTCCTCGTCGGAAAGGACGTAACTTGCTCCAGCGATAAGCATCCGCTGAGCGTCGAGCTGACCCCAAGTAACGCCTGCCGGAATCACCCCGGCTTTCTTGCACGCGAGTACCCCTCTTTCGTCATCTCCGAGGTGGGTTACCTCCCTTCCCGTCACTCCAAGCTCCTTCACAATCTCCGAAAGGATCGATGAATATGCCTCCACGTCGTCTGAGTCTGTGTCTGCGTACACCTTGGCTAACTCCACTCCCTCAAGGCTCTTTTGGGTGATCTCCTTGATTTTCCCCTCACTTTCAGAGGATGTGAGGTAGAGTTTGATTCCTCTTGAATATAGTTCCTTCACCTTCTCGCTGACCCACAGCATCACATTCCCGTCCGCATCCACCAGTGTGCCGTCCATATCGAGCACAAGAGCCTTCATCGCCTTGCGCACGTAAGGATATTCATCGAAAGACATATCGTTCGGGTCGGTCCTCGGGTCACCGGTCCGGCGCATCCATCTGTGCAGCTTGCGGGCCATTCTCCTTCCGATCGCTTGGTAGTCAGATGATTCGGCCACATTGACAATCCTGTCTGGGTCGTTTCTGACATCGTATAATTCCCTCGCCGGTCTCAGTCCGAAAGCCCTTTCAAAAACTTCTGACGGATATTCGTCCCGGTGGAACGACATATAGGCCTTTGCGGGGCCGTTCCCAGTGTCGCCGAACACAGGATCCACTCCGGCCGGAAGTCTCTCGGGGTGAAGATTCTCGATGTAGTGATATTCCTTGGTCACCACGGCCCTCATCGGGTAGCCGTAGCCGCCTGGTCTGGTGTTGGTGTGCCGTTCCCTGTCAAGGTAAAGCTCCTTGCGGGTACCATTCCGTTTCCCTTTCAGGACAGGAACCATACTGCGGGAATCCATACCGGAAGGTCCTTTGACACCTGCGGCTTCGTAGAATGTCGCTGTCAGATCCATAAGGCTGACGAACCCGTCGCATACGGAGCCTGCCTCGACCACGCCCGGCCACCTGATGGCAAGCGGAATATGGCATCCGAGGTCGTAAAGGTTGGACTTGGCTCTCGGGAACGAATATCCGTTGTCGCTGGTCATAACGAGCAGCGTGTTCTCAAGTCGCCCCGATTTCCTCAGGGCCTCAATCACCTCCTCGCACTCGTCCTGGAACAATTGAATATTATAGTAATAATCAGCCACATCCGTGCGGACATCCGGTGCGTCTGGGAGATCCGGACATAGTTTCAATGAGTCCGGGCAGAATCCGTGTTCCTCTCCGGATCCCACTGAATATGGTCTGTGCGGTCGCCGGCTTCCCATCCAAGCGCAGATCGGCTTGTCCGCCGGAGCCTCCTCGATCCATTCCGCAAGATTCTGGACCTCGTGTCCGGCCGGATTGTGCTCCCAACCGGTATGGGTGAACACTCCCGGCCCCCATCCCTTGTGCCAGTACACGGTCAGATAGCCCGCTTTCTCAAGCACTTCCGGGTACACGGTCAGGTCACGTGGAAAGTACGAGTTGAGGTTGCAGGCCTCGCCAAG
>CAVKYA010000318.1:0-3247 GCA_963660255.1 Bacteroidaceae bacterium
CCTCCTGCTCGCTCTCAGGAACGTACTTGCTGTTGGCGTTCAGGTATTTCTTCTTGAGCACGAACAATCTATGCCTCAACGTGCCCGACGGGAAGTCGATAAGCCATTGCGGATCAAAGGCATAACCCTTGTAACGTGTCTCGAAATGGAGATGCGGGCCGGTGGAACGTCCTGTGGAGCCGCCAAGGCCGATGATCGTGCCGGCGTTCACCCACTGGTCATCCTTCACGTAAATCTTGGAAAGATGCCCGTAAAAGGTCTCAAGGCCGTTGTCGTGCCGGAGAACCACAAGATTGCCATAGCCTTTATAGTACCTTGAGATACGCACCTTGCCGTCAAATGCGGCATAGACCGGAGTTCCCGTGTGCAACGGCAGATCCACTCCCTGATGCCTGCGTCTGTGGCGATAGCCGAATTTTGAATATACCTCCGTTTGATGAGGGCATTTATACTCACTCAGAGTATCGACTATCCAAAGCGCGATCTCATCGGGAAGTTCCTCAAGGGACACATGGTAAGGATCCGGATAGTCATGGGTCCAGTACTCATTGAATATCTGGTGGTCACGGGCGTAGGTGGAATCCTTGTAGTACTTCCACGTGTAATCCGACAGGAGCAGGATCTTGATGTGAGGATCGGCCGTGTCTATCGTGTCCAAGGCCTCCGCCCTGTTCAAATCCAAGGACTGCACAGACTCCCGCGAGATTCTCGGCACAAGAATCTCGGCCTGTTTCCGTGTCTTGATCGTAGTGTCCTGCGCCGCGGCGGGAACTGAAAACTGAATCGAGGCAAGGACCATGACAATGGCGCCCGCCCAAAATCTTCCACGAATCATCCCGCCTACAGTTTTGCTCCGAATCTCTCCACAAGAAGATTCTTTGTCTCGTTAACTTTTTCCTCAAGGAGAGCGTCCGACGTCGCCTCGCAGATGAACCTAAGGTAAGGCTCGGTGTTGGAAGGACGGATGTTGAACCACCAATCCGGGAACTCGACCCGGTAGCCGTCGAAATCCATCTCGGCCGTTGGCTTTTCCTTGGAGACAAAATATTCCTTGACAGCGTCCATCGCTCCTTTCTTGTCCTCAATGCGGAAATTGATCTCGCCGGAGTTCTGGTAGCGGGCGATCTTGCCGATGAGTTCGTGAAGGGTCACGCCTTTCTTCTTCATCGATGCCACAACCCTCAGTATCAGCATTGAAGCCAAGAGGCCGCTATCCGAATAGAAGAAGTCACGGAAATAATAGTGTCCGGCAAGTTCTCCGCCCCAGACACCGTCAAGCTCACGGAGTTTCTTCGCGGCGAACGCGCGGCCGACCTTCCAGGTAGCCATCCTGCATCCCATCGGTGTGAGGTACTCCCCTACCGCCTTTGAGCTGCGGATGTCTTGAAGCACGGTTCCTGTCTCGTGTCTCTCATCGATGAAATAGTGACCGAGAACTGCGATCATAAGATCCGGAGAGACGAACTTGCCCTCGTTGTCCACGAACATCACACGATCAGCGTCGCCGTCGTAGATGACACCGACATCCGCGCCGGTCTTCCTCACCAAAGCCTGAAGCGGCTCGACATTCTTAGGAATCAGCGGGTTAGGTTCGTGGTTAGGAAAATTTCCGTCCATCTCCTCGAATATGTAGGCCGGCTCATCGCCGAAGATCTCACGGGCGTAAAGGCTTGACATTCCGTTGGAAAGGTCAAAAGCGATCTTGATGTCGGAATAGTCTCCCTTGAACCTCAGCAGGAAGTCAAGATAGTCTTTATGAATATCCTTGAGGATCACCTGCCCCCTCTTCCCGGCCACAGGCGTAGGCCTGCCGCTCTCGATCCACTCCTGGATCTGTCCGAGGCCGGAATCCAGACCGACAGGAAGGGCGTTCTCTCTGGAGACCTTCATTCCGTTATATTCCTTTGGATTATGCGAGGCCGTGATCTGAACCGAAGCCTTGAATCCATAGTTGGCGGTTCCGAAATAGACCATCGGGGTCGTGCTGAGGCCTATGTCATAGACATCGGCGCCGGCGTCGGTGATCCCTTTTACAAGATATTCGTGAATCTCCGGAGAGGAGGTCCTGCAGTCGCGTCCGACAAGTACCTTGTCAGCGCCAAGGAGTTCCGGAAGAAAATAGCCCACCTTGTAGGCGGTGTTACGGTCGAAGTCAACGTTATAGACTCCGCGTATGTCATACGCGTGAAATGCTCCCATAATACTTATCATTTAATTTTCGTGGCGTACCTTGCAAAAACCTTTCCTTTCGCGATGTTCAGCAGCTTTTTCGAGATGATCTTCTTGCGGATCGGAGCCACATGATCCACGAAAAGATCCCCGTCAAGATGAGACATCTCATGCTGGACCATCCGGCAGGCGAACTTGTCGAAAGTCTCGGTAACCTTCTCGAAATCACCGTTGTAATATTCAACTGTCATGCTCTGCGGCCTTGTGACATCGCAGTAGATGCCGGGGATGCTGAGGCAGCCTTCGGAATATTCACACTTTTTTTCGCTCTCCTCCAAAATGGCCGGATTGATCATCACCCTCTTGAAGTCGGCAAGGTAAGGATAGACATCCGTCATCCCGGTACCATCTACGATAAGAATCCGGACGCTCACGCCCACTTGAGGGGCGGCCAATCCGCAGCCTTCTGATTTGGCGAGGGTTTCCTCCATATCGGACACCAGTTTGGTGATCTTTTCCTTCTCCGAGAGGTCAGCCGGGGCAGCCTTCTGCCTGAGAACCTCCGAACCGTATAAATAAATAGGTAATATCATAACTCTAACCTTTTTAATTTCTGTTTGTCCTGTCCAGATAACTCTGGAGGATGATCGCGGCGCTGATCCTGTCCACGGAAGTCTTGTCCCTGCGATCCTTGGCCTTCATCCCGCCGTCAATCATCGCGCGGTGAGCGAGCACGGAAGTGAACCTTTCATCCTCAAGGGTCACCGGAATGTCGGGAAAAGCCTTCGCCAGATTCTTCAGGAATATGTCCACATCGGCTGCGGCCTCGGACGGCCGGTTGTTCATGTTCATCGGATAGCCGACCACAAAGCGGGTTATGGTCTCTTTTTGAGCATAATTTTTGATATAATCTATTATCTTTGCAGCCGGAACCGTGTCCAGGGCTGAGGCAAAAATACCCAGCGGGTCGCTGACTGCGACTCCAACGCGCTTGCGTCCGTAATCTATGCCGATTATCCTGTCCATTGTAATCCGCAAAGTTAACGAAAAAGGCTTTCAAGTCAAAATCTTATGTCCA
>CAVKYA010000319.1:0-3215 GCA_963660255.1 Bacteroidaceae bacterium
GCGGACGGAGTTATATTCAAATGAATATCTTTCCGCGAGTTCCTGAAGACGCTTCGGAAGCACTTCTTTGGCCACCCTGCGTAGTTCCTCAATTTCCTCAGGAGTGGGAATATGTTCGGCTCCGATCCGCTCACGCTGCCGTGCCTGAACTTTCAGTACCCAATCCTTTTTGGCAAGGAAGAACTCCAGACCTGCCTTGTACGGAACGAAATAGGGGATTGTAACGGTAACGCCCCTGCGGGGATTCACACGGAGTGTCACCCTGCGGGAGCGTACGTTTTTCCGGAGGACTACCGTCCCTACGTCCGGATCGTCATACAGTTTCTCCATTGTCGATGTCATCAGCGCCGGGGATCACGTCACAGTTGCCCTGCACGGATTTCAGGCTGCTCTTTGACAAATATCTGACAGCCAAGAAAAAAACAGCGATGCTGACCGTGAATATGATCACATAGATTCCGGTCGGTATGATATCCAGAAGACTTGCGTCCGCCCCGAGATCCTTGAACGCCGGCAGTTTCGATGACAGCACGGAAACCGTGTTGTTGACGCAGTGCATCAGCATAGTGAGCTTTAGTGAGCCGGTCTTGTAATAGACGTAGCCGAAGAAACTTCCGAGTATGAATGCGGAAAGTCCCTGCCAAAGGTTGCCGTGAATCGTAGCGAAGAATATCGCCGAGATCGCTATCGCAAGGGCCGGATTCATTCCTCTTCTGCTGCCGTCCTCGCCAGGCTCACCCTTACGGGAATAGTTCAGAAGGCCTCTCAGCACGATTCCCCTGCACATCCACTCCTCAAGTACGGGAGCGAACACGCACATACTCAGCAGACTGACCCAAAGCGGCCCGTCGAGCAGCTGCTCCATTGTCTTGAGCAGAGTCTCGTCCATATCCGGCATCAGCGCCATCAGCGGCTCAAGCATCAACGCCAAGGCGATTGTCCCGAAAGCCATAAGGATGGCCGTAAGCGCTCCGCCACCGGTTCCGAAATGATTGCTGTCCAGAGCATAGCCTCTGTCGAATGTCGAGTTCCGCATACTCTTGAGCCTGACGTACATCAGCACCGGGATGAACTGCACCGGATAGACGATCAGCATACTGTAGTAAAGCGGAAATCCAGGCGCGAAGAGCAGGAGTCCCACATTGACCAGACTCCCGAGTATCATTCCGGCCAGAAACCAGCCCAGAACAGCGAAAACACCGGCCACGCCGGGAGTGTACCAGGCGCAGCCGGAGAAAAGGTCGTAGTTCTTCTCGACCTTACGTGGTCTGAGAAAGGACATTACTTCTTCCAGAGAGGTGTAGGATAAACACCCTTGTCAACAAGTTCCTGGAACTTGGCCACAACGCCCGGACGGTCCTCCTTGTAGGTGACACCGAACCAATGGGAATCAGTGGAAAGAACCTCGCACTTGAAGCCGCGCTCCTTCATCAGGATGTCAACGGCGTAAGGGATGTAATATTCCTTCTTGAGCTCATTGATGTTCTGCTCAAGGAATGACGTGAACACCTCTTCGCTGAGCTGGAAGTAGTCTGGAGTGAAGCCCCACATATTCATTGAGCAAAGTGCCTTGCCGTCGAGTTCGAGATGGGTCTCGCCATTGACGGAGTTGTCGCCATAGACCTTGCCGTCGGCCTCTTTGCCTATATTCAGATGTTCGGCTATGCCGGTGAGGTGGAGATCCTGATCGTAGTAGCAGATACCGCGGGAGACCTTGCCATATTCGGAAAGAGTGTTGTCAAGCTCGAAGCCGACGATGCTGCACGTGCCGGTGGTGCCTTCGTGAGCCCTCAGCCAGTCGCCGAGAATCCTGAAAGAGTCCTTTCCGTAATAGTCGTCACCGTTGATGACGGCGAACGGCTCGTGGATGACATCCTTGGCCATCAGCACGGCGTGGGCGGTTCCCCAAGGCTTCTGCCTCTCAGGGTTGAGGGTGAACTGTGAAGGGATCTTATCCAGTTCCTGGATCACGAAGTCGAACTCCAGAGGGGTTCCGTCAGGGCAGGTGATGCCGCTGTACTTCTCCTTCACGGTCTGCTCGAACTGCTCGCGGAAATATTCCCTGACGATGTAAACGACCTTGCCGAATCCGGCGTTGACCGCGTCGTAGATTGAATAGTCAATGATGGTCTCGCCGTTGGGGCCGAGTCCGTCCATCTGCTTCAGGCCGCCGTAACGGCTGCCCATGCCTGCTGCAAGTACAAGAAGTGTAGGTTTCATATTTTTTGAATATTAATGATTTCAAAAGCTGTCTTAATTCTACAAAATTAACTATTTTTGTACAAATATTGTTCTAAAGCAGTGGGAAAGTTCAGGGACATCTGGAATTGGAATTTGGATGGCAAGAACGCGGAAAAGCGTTCCTTTGTCCGCTATGCCATCTGCGCGACAGCCTTTTTCGCCATAATGGTGGGATTTGTGAACCAAAACAACATTGTCCGCTGGATCAAGGCTGGTTTCGAGATCCGCCATCAAGAAAGGCTGATAGAGCGTTACAGCGCCGAGATCAAGGATATGGACAGCGAGATCCACGGTCTGACCCACAGCAAGGATTCCCTGGAACAGTTCGCCCGCGAGAAATTCGGATTCGCCGAACCCGGCGATGATGTATATATCATAGAAAAATAATTTTACTTGAATATGGACTTTCATTCTCTTCTGGCAGTGTCCCCGATCGACGGTCGCTATGCTGCCAAAACCGCATCGTTGAGACAGTATTTCAGCGAGTTCGCCCTGATCCGCAACCGTGTCCGCGTGGAGGTGGAATATTTCATCGCCCTCTGCGAGATTCCTCTGCCTCAGCTCTCTGACTTCGGCGAAGGCACAGGATTGACCCGCGACGAGTTGTTCGCCCGACTGCGTCAGCTCTATCAGGCGATGACTCCGGAGGACGCACAGAAGGTGAAGGACATAGAAAAAATCACCAACCACGATGTCAAGGCCGTTGAATATTTCATAAAGGAGAATTTCAAAGCTCTTGGAATATCCCGCTGGCAGGAGTTCGTCCACTTCGGCTTGACCTCTCAGGACATCAACAACACCTCACAGCCTCTGATGCTCAAAGAAGCTCTTGAGAATGAATATATTCCCGCGCTGAAAGAGGTAATTTCCGTCTTGGAGGCCGATGTCGAGGCTTGGAAAGATGTTCCGATGCTCGCCAGGACCCACGGCCAGCCGGCCACTCCGACAAGGCTCGGGAAGGAGTTTCAGGTCTT
>CAVKYA010000320.1:0-3210 GCA_963660255.1 Bacteroidaceae bacterium
CGGCCTGAGCCCGTGGATATTCATAGCCTCCGGAGCCGTCTCGCTCCTCATCGCCCTCGTCTCGATCTTCTTCCAAACCCTTCACGCCGCCCATTCCAATCCAGCTGGCGCCATCCGCGCGGAGTGACAGAGTCGTAGGGGCTTGTCGGCAAAGAATACCCCTGCACATCTATAAACAACAAAATTAACATTCGCAATGGTATTGTTATACTCGCAATGCAATTGCAGACTTTACAAAAATATTCGCAATTACACATAATGGAAACAATTAATAATATGTACGATAGGATATTCTATATTGAATGTCGGTTGGCTTTTGGTTAGTATCTCGAAGACGGAGGGAATGTACGACATTCTTTGACTTAATTGTAGTACATGACCGAACGAAAAGCATTTTTAATTCATAATTGCCCGAATCACAAAGTGATAAACAAAAGTTAGTCAACACCTTAATATTTCCATTTTGCAAAATGGCGGCATACGATCATGCTCCTACGCAAGTGCGAGGCACGGCCGTATGCCGACTATGGATCCGGAAACCATAGGTGGCATATCCACAGGCTTTGCGGGTTGCACTCTTGAGGAGCAAAAGAGGTCTAAAGTGTTACCGAAAGGATTCGGAGTAAGCCTAAAGTGCATTGCACATTTTTTTGTGCATCATTTATATTTGCAAAAAGATGCTTCGGGTTGGAAAGACCCATTAGATTACACAACCTTGACAGAAGCAAAAACAAGGCTATATGCTCCTGTCAGGGAACAGACATATTCTGCGCCATAAAAGTAAGATATGTTACTATAAGATATCTAACTATTCAGAAGATTGATTATTTTTGCAAATAAAAATGAGTTGATGCAAAGGCACTGTTCAGAATATTCGATTGACATAGGCAAGATTGTCAGGGAAAGAGGCGGAAAAGACATTCCTCGGTTCTTGGTCAGATGGATGGAGAGATTCATCCATCAGGATTTTATCAACGATTTTCTGACACAGGGGTATGAGGGTACGGAATTCTGCCGGAAATGCCTTGAGTATCTCGATGTCAAGATTGATGTCAAAGGGCTTGAAAACCTTGACGCGACAGACAGAGCCAAACTGACATTCGCATCCAACCACCCGCTCGGAGGGGTTGACGGCATAGCACTGCTTGGGGTCATCAGCGAGAGGACTGGAAAACCAGTACGGCTGCTTGTCAATGATTTCTTGATGAATATCAAGCCTATCGCCTCATTGTCAGTACCAGTCAACAAAATGGGAGGGCAGAGCCGTGATCTTCCGGCTCAGGTCAAGGCAATCTATGAGAGTGATGACGATATCTTGGTGTTTCCTGCGGGGAAATGCTCTCGAAAAATAAACGGGCATATTCAAGACACAGCTTGGAGCAAATCTTTCGTCAGCCAAAGCATAGCAACCGGAAGATGGATTGTCCCTATCAGGTTCTTCGGCGAAAACTCGAAAAGGTTCTACCATGTTGAATCAATACGTGAATGGCTTGGCATCAAATTCAACATCGGGATGATGCTTCTGCCGGACGAATTGTACCGCGCAAGGCACAAACGGTTCAGGATAATGTTCGGCAAACCGCTCTCTCCCTCTGAAATGGATGGGGAACTCTCCCCTCTTCAGTGGGCGGATAGGATAAGGAACGGAGTCTATCGCCTGGAATGGGACAACAAATAAACAAATAAGAAAAATGGAGAGGATAATTGACCCTATAGACGTACGGTTGATAAAAGAGGAACTGACTCCTCGGAAAAAACTTGGGAACACAAACAAAGGCGGTAACGAACTCTACGTTGTGACTTGGCAGGACTCGCCCAACATCGTGAAAGAGATAGGCCGCCTGAGGGAAACCGCCTACAGAATGGCGGGAGCCAGCTCCGGCCTCTCCATGGATCTGGACAGGTTCGACACGATGGACAGCCCCTACAAGCAGCTGATAGTCTGGGATCCGGACGCGGAAGCCATCATAGGAGGCTACCGCTACATTCTCGGACCGGAAATCAGACTCAAGGAGGACGGCCAACCTGACATCACTTCATCACACCTCTACTGCTACAGCGACATATTCATAAAAGAATATCTTCCACACGTGATGGAGCTCGGAAGATCCTTTGTGGCTCCTGAATATCAAAGCTCAAGATCCGGAGCGAAATCGCTCTTCACGATGGACAACCTCTGGGACGGCATAACCTCAGTTATTCTTGGACATCCAGGAATCATCTGGTTTCTCGGCAAGATGACCATATACCCTTCGTACAACGCTACCGCCAGAAACCTTATAATCCGGTTTCTGGAAAAACATTTCAGCGATCCACACGGCCTTGTAACCCCGTACAATGCGATGAAGGTAACCGACAATCCATTACTTATGGATCTGATTCTGGACGAGGACGATTTAAGAAAGGACTACCGGCTCCTCAAGAGTGCCGTCAGGAGACTTGGAACGCAGATTCCTCCGCTTGTCAATTCCTACATAAACACATCCTCGACAATGAAAATGCTCGGCTCAACCGTCAACGATGAGCTGGGAGATGCCATTGAGACAGGGATAATGATCTGCTTCAATGAGATCTATGAGGACAAAAAGTCCAGACACATAGACGCTTTCATCAACAATCGTCTGAGAGCTCTCAAGGACAGATTCCCGTCATTGTCCCGGAACACAGAGAACAAACTAAGGGACAGACTGGAGAAAACCAGAGAGAAGGCTTTCCGGAAATACACCAAACGTAAGAGCGCTGCCGAACAATCTCCTGACATAGAATTCCGCTAGACATAAGGCCAACTAAAGCCCATGCATCAGGAACTCCCTGAGTCCCAGATGAATTATCCCGTTCATGTCATTCCTTTTCACCAAAGGCGTGATGGATATGACATATTTTGGGTAGTTGTCATTGATGCTTTCCAAGCGTCCGAACTCCCTCTTTCTCGTCTCCTCATCCGCAATGATGTAAGAGACTTGGACATAGGCTGTCTTTCCTGTTTTCGTGCACACGAAATCAACCTCGCCTACCCTCAGCTGACCGACCTGCACCTTGAATCCGTCATTGACCAGCCGGTTATAGACAACGTTCTCCAGAACTTTCTCGATGTCCTGCTCACGGTTTCCACCGGCGATGAAATTCCGGATTCCGATGTCTTCGAAATAGACCTTGTCATTGGACTCAAACACTTTTTTCCCGTGAATATCATACCTCGGAACTTCGTAC
>CAVKYA010000321.1:0-3206 GCA_963660255.1 Bacteroidaceae bacterium
AGCTTCGTCCTCATCGTCACCGTAATCGATTGTATAGTATGCCTGGGCATCCTCAATGTACAGATAGTCTTTAAGGCTTTCCTCACAAGAAGTGGAAAAGAAAACCTCAAAGTTCTCGGTAACATATTCACCATCCTTCAATCTGTAAGGAATCCGGATCAGCCCGTCCGTGTACGTAGGTACGTAAAGTATGGAGACAAGCGCCAGATCGATCTCATCCTTCGTGTAATAGTTCTTCAAAGCCTCGTCAATATATTCCTTGATTCCTTTGATCTTGGTTTCAAGGTCGCCGACAGCGTCTTGAAGGGCCTTGGAGCATTCGCCGGTGATGTCTTTCTTCACCTCGCCGATCTTTGCGGCGATGGTAGAGTCCAAGTTCTTCTCTATCTTGTCTATGCGGTCGGAAAGACTGTTCAAAGACTTTTGCACGGTCTCGACCGTGCCTTTTATCGCAGCGACAGATTCAGCAAGATCAGAGATGGTCTTGTCGTACTTCTCTCCGGTCCAACTCTTGATGTCATTGGTAAGATCTGTTTTCAAAGAAGTGATCATTCCCTCCAATTCCGCATCCTTCTTCTTCAAGTCATCAATGGAGGAATTTACCTTTGTCAGATTGTTTTCCATTTCCGTTCTCAACGACCGCAGACTGGCCAAAACTTCCTCGCTTCCTCCATTGGCCAGTTGTTCCTTGATGGCGTCAACGGCTGTCTGTAGATCGGACGACTTCTTCTCAAGAGCATCGATGTAGCCCTTCAGTTCCTTGTCTGTGTTTTCAAGACTGGTCAAAGAGGCTTTCAGTTCGGAAACCTTGGTCTCCATAGTCTTGCTTGCATCGTCAAGGCGTTTGATGTCATCATCATAATTGCTGCACGCGATAGCCACACAGGCAAGCGCAAGGAAAGTGATGAGGTGGATGATCTTTTTCATAAATAATATTCTGTTTTTAAAATTCCTTATCATCGGCGGTAAGGTTCTCGATTTCCGAACTTTTACCGGCGTATGCGAGAAAATACACCGTCACGACAGTGTAGAACACGGTATAGGTGATCACGAACAGCGACAACTGCCAATATTCCTTAAAGAAATATGAACACAAGGCAAGGATTCCCACGACAAGTGCGGAACCAAAAAGAAGTGTGACGCTGTCATTGCTGTATATCCGGAACTCCTCCGGCGTGCAGATCCTTCTCAGAAGTTTGATGTAGCGTTTTCTTTCAAGGCTGAAACCCATCGTATAGACGACTAACTGAACCACATAGAATATGAAATAACAGTGGCAGACCGTCATTTTGATCTCCGGATGTTCAATGAATATCAAGTATATCAAAACAAAAATGGCGATTGGGATCAGATTGAGCGCAAGCATCCTCCAACTTACAAGTCTGGAATTCAGGAGTGAGAGTGACGCGATCGTGAAAAGCAGGGCCTGCGAGGAGCTAATGGTGAGGTTGACGATGGAGAAGAACTTGCCGGTCGGAACGACATTTCCCTTGAACAACAACCCGGTCGTCATCAATGCCATAATCAGGAATGCGAGTCCGAGGGCGATCCGTGCGCTGATGTAGCGTTCCGGACGGAACATCCTTCGCTCCATCTCCTTGATGAAACGACGCATATTCAGCAACAAGACCGCATCCACCATACAGACAATGGATGAGACTATGCAGATAAAAGTATAGGTTTGCTGTTCTGTCATCATTATAATGTTATTCCGTTCACGCGTGAAACCGGAAATCTTTATATGTTGATTAGGTAGGATCGATTGATTTCGTATGACAAATGTACATAACGACGGTATAAAAGCAAATGAAGACAGGTAGTAAATTTCATTAACGATCGAAATTTACTACCCGCAACACAAAATTTACCGGACCGAGTAACGAAATTTACTACTCTTTCCAGACTTTCAAATATTCCTGAAGGGCCCACATCTCGTCCCGGTAGCGGGCTGCCTCGCTGAAGTCCAGGTCGGCGGCGGACTTCTCCATCCTGCGCCTGTCCTCCGCGATGGTCTTTTGGATCTGCTCCCGGCTCATCGACCGGATCACCGGATCCTGAAGCACGGCGGCCAGGTCAGCCTTGACGAATCCGTCCACGTAGGCAGTGTTTCCTTCCCTCTTGGAGTCGTGACCTAAGCCTACGGAGACAGTGCCGCGGCCAAGATCACTCGGATTAGGAATATATGTCGGATCCGAAACCGAATCCGCCGCGCTGACCCTTCCGCTCGGCCCGTTCTTGACACGAGGGTTGACAGTCTTCTCGGACTCTCCGTACAGTTCCGACACAAGAATATTCCTTTTCACCTCAACCTGCTTAGGAGTGATGTGGTGGAGTTTGTTATATTCAATCTGCTTGGTCCTGCGGCGGTTGGTCTCGCGGATGGTCTGCTCCATCGACTCGGTGACGGTGTCGGCGTACATTATCACAAGGCCGTTGACGTTTCTGGCGGCTCGGCCGGCGGTCTGGGTCAAAGCCCTTCCGGAGCGCAGGAAGCCTTCCTTGTCGGCATCCAGAATAGCGACAAGCGACACTGTAGGAATATCCAGTCCCTCACGCAGGAGGTTGACACCGACCAGAACATCGAAGAGTCCGTTCTTGAAGTCCTCGATGATCTCGACACGCTCACCGGTATCCACATCGGAGTGGATGTAGCGCACCCGGATGTCGATCTTGTCCAGATAGTCGGTCAGTTCCTCGGCCATCCTCTTGGTCAAGGTCGTGACGAGAACCCTCTCGTCCTTCTCGGCTCTCTTCCGGATCTCCTCCACAAGATCGTCCACCTGATTCTTGGTAGGACGGACCTCGATCGGAGGATCCAACAAGCCGGTCGGCCTCACAACCTGTTCGACAACAAGGCCGTCCGAGCGTTCCAGTTCATAGTCCGACGGTGTGGCGCTGACATAGACCTTCTGATCGGTGATCGAGTTGAACTCGTCGAATGTCAGAGGACGGTTGTCCGAAGCGGCCGGAAGGCGGAAGCCATATTCTATGAGAACTGACTTGCGCGCGTGGTCGCCACCGTACATCGCCCTGATCTGCGGAATCGTGACGTGGCTCTCGTCGATGAACGTGATGAAATCCTTCGGAAAGTAGTCAATGAGACAGAACGGCCTCTGACCTGGCTGGCGGCCGTCCAGATAACGGGAATAGTTCTCGATGCCAGGACAGTATCCCATCTCCTTGATCATCTCAAGGTCATTCTCGAC
>CAVKYA010000322.1:0-1467 GCA_963660255.1 Bacteroidaceae bacterium
GTGAGGTCCTTAAAGAGATTCCGCAGAACATCTGCGAGCTCACTCCGAAAACAACTCAACGTGACAGGTGATAAAACCTCATAACGCATCTTCTGAACAGGCGAGGATGTCCTGTGTATTACTCGTCATCCTCGCCTATGACCGGAGCGCCCTCCGGATCCGGCTCATAGTCCAGAATGTCCCCGGGCTTGCAGTCCAGAACTTTGCAGATCGCGTTCAATGTCGTGAAACGGATGGCGCGGGCCTTGCCAGTCTTCAGGATTGAAAGATTGGTCAGGTTCACGCCGACCTTCTCCGATAACTCACTGAGAGTCATACGCCTTGTAGCAAGGACAATGTCAAGGTTGATGGTTATCATATCGCAAGATTACTATCCTCGACGGCAAGCGAGGCCTGTTTGTAAAGGAGTCCGAAAATTATCACAATCAAAGGGACAAAGATGCAGTTGGAGTCAAGAACCGAACATTCCACTCCTTTCGCCACATCAGACACATTGGCACCGAAGAAGATGGAGAGGCCGACGACTACCGACGCGATCATAATCAAAGGAATATTCTTCTTTGGAAACAAGTCCCCTGATTTCAATCCTTTGAATATATTACATTCAACAAGGACACAGATCGCAAACACGGCCGTCCAACCAAGAAAGTATCCGGCCAGAACAGCGATTTGCCATCCCAATTGGCCTTGGTTCCAGACAATCCGGTCCGGAACCTCATTGAACCACAGCATAGAGATGATTCTGTAATACACGAACGCAAGATAGATCGCTCCGATCGCAAGGACGACCAGACTGACCGCCTTGATGCTTTTTTGATTTTTGATTCTCATAATCTAATATTTTTATGTCAACGGCAAAGATATAATAAATTTTGCGATAAACAATAAATTATTTTACGATTATCAATAAATATCGAGTCTTATAATTCCACAAGAAGCAACACATTTGACAACTCCTCCAATCTTTCCCAAACTTTCGCTATCTTTGTAGTTTGCAAAGATAAAGCTTATGGCAGAGAGCAACTTTATAGACTACGTGAAGATCTGGTGCGCTTCGGGGCACGGGGGTGCGGGGTCGATGCACCTTTACAGGGCTAAATATATTCCTAAGGGGGGACCTGACGGAGGAGACGGAGGTCGAGGGGGACATATCATCCTTCGGGCTAATCCGCAGTTCTGGACGCTTATCCACCTCAAGTACCGCAAGCACATCAAGGCGGAGGAAGGTGGACACGGGGAAGGCGGGCTTCGGACCGGGAAGAACGGAGAGGACATCATACTGGATGTTCCTGTAGGGACCGTGGCGAAGGATGCGGAGACCGGGGAGGTGCTGTTCGAGATGATGGAGCCGGGAGAGACGCGGATTCTCTGCAAGGGAGGACGCGGCGGTCTGGGCAACAACAACTTCAAGACGGCGACCAACCAGACTCCACGGTACGCACAGCCGGGAGAGGAAGGACAGGAAGG
>CAVKYA010000322.1:1951-3200 GCA_963660255.1 Bacteroidaceae bacterium
GAAGGGATCAAGGACTTAAAGGATATGCTATGGTCAGCGCTTCACTCATAGGATTCCTGCACAGGATCGACCAGGACGCCACACTGTTTCTGAACAGTATCAGCACACCAGCGACAGATCAATTATGGATGCTGATGTCGGACAAGACCGTATGGATTCCGGCCTACGCGATCTGCGCATATTTCCTGTTCCGAAGGCTTGGCTGGAAGAAAGCCTTGGTGGTGTTGATCTCAGTCGGAATAGCGTTCGGATTGTGCGACCAGTTTTCGACCATCGTGAAGCACTCCGTGGACAGATTGAGACCAAGTTACAGTGCGAGAATGCTTCTCGGAGGGCTGAACGTGCTGGAAGGGCGAGGAGGGTTCTATGGATTCTTCTCGGCGCACGCCGCCAATGCCTTCGCCCTTGTGATGTGCCTGATCATAGGATTCAGGAACGATCGGACACACACCTACAACGGTTTCTACAAGTTCGCATTGACGTGGGCGGCACTGGTGGCCGTCAGCAGGATATTCGTCGGGAAGCATTATCTGGGCGATGTGATTGTCGGGACAATTATCGGACTGACAATAGGATACTTTGTCGGTATGCTGGCTAGATATGTCATCCAGACACGCATCGACAAAGTGCCGGTCACAGGGCTCACAATGATTTTCGACGAGAGGAGGTTTCCTATAACTATAACTCGGGCAAAATCTTCTCCATCCGGATGCCACGGGAACCTTTGATTAGGATGGTGTGGTCGGCGACTGGGTTTGACTTCAGCCAAGTTACCAGATCATCTGAGGTCGGGAACCATTTCGTATTTGAGGTCACTTCGACAAGCTCAGTGACCGAAGAAACCGGATGGTGAGCCTGCCGAACCATCTCTTTTTCGGTTTTCTGCACATCGTGTCGAACCATCTGTTCCGAGTCAAGGGCCTTGCGGAACTCTTCTCCTACAAGGCAGACAAGATCCAAATCCATCGAAAGCACCTTCTTTAATATGGCAATATGCTCGGCGACAGACTCCGTGCCGAGTTCTCGCATATCCCCTAACATCACTGCTTTATGTGGTGCCTGCACAGTAGCGAGGTTATCTAGCGCGGCGGCCATACTCGTCGGATTAGCGTTGTAGGCATCCTCAATCAGGATGTTGCGTTCGGTTCTTTCCAACTGCGAACGATTATTTTTAGGAATATATTCACTCACTGCCTGAATGGCATCTTCGAGGGAGACTCCGAAATGGAGGCCGACGGCGATGGCGGCG
>CAVKYA010000323.1:0-3178 GCA_963660255.1 Bacteroidaceae bacterium
GTCGATGGATCCTGTGAATATCCTCCAGAGGACATTCACAACCTCTGGAGGATATTCACAGGATCCATCGACATTCGATGTGGTGGATGTGAATACTGATGGTGTCATCGATGTGCAGGACTATAACTATGGCTGGTACTTCAATATGAAGAGCGGAAGCCAGTTTTTCCCTGCCGCAGCGCGTTACGATGGTTCCTATGCTATGCTGATGGGATCAAAGAGCGGACTTTGGGGCTCGTACTGGGGCAACTGTCCGGCCAAGGCATACGGCAGCGCGGCCGGTCTGGCGTTCTGTGTGCTGTCCTTTATGAACGAAGCCGCTGGGGTGTCAGCCTCCGCGACTGCCTCCGCAGGCCGTGCCGATGCCTACTCAGTGCGCTGCATCAAGGAGTAAGTTGTTTTTTTATGAATATAATAGGAGAGAGGACGGCCATACGGTCGCCCTCTTTTGTAATCTGTCATATTACGGATAAAGAAGCTTTAGATTCACTTGTTCTGAATATTCAGGCTCGCCGGAATGAGCGCACCGCCGGATAATGTCGCATATAGAGCTTCCTGGTAGGTCTCTCCGATTGGAATACGATCCTGACCTATCAAGATATGGTTGCGTTCGATGGCTTCGATGCGGTCCGAACGCACTATGAAGGATTTATGGACACGAACGAAGTCTTCTTTCGGCAGTGTGTCTTCCAGACTCTTCAGCCGCATCAATGACAGGACAGGTGCCGTACCGTCATTTAGATGAATCTTCACATAGTCCTTAAGGCCTTCGATGTAGGTGATTTTGTCAAGGTCTATCTGCTGGAGGCGGTACTCGGTCTTCACAAAGATGCTTTTGATTTTTCTTTGCCCGGTCACTGAGCCTGTCGAAGTGACCGCACTTGTCGAAATGACCGATCCGGATGGTCGCTGAGCCGGTCGAAGCGACTGAACTTCAACGAGTTCAAAATATTCTTTCGCCTTGACCGCCGCCGAAAGGAAATCATCGTATGAAATGGGCTTCAGAAGATAGTCCAGTGCCCGCACCCGGAATCCTTCGACCGCATATTCACTGAAAGCGGTGGTGAATATGATTCTGGTCCTCTCCGGCAGCATCTTCGAGAGTTCCATTCCGCTGAGGTTCGGCATCTGGATGTCGCAGAACAGCAGATCCACCGGATTTGAATGAAGAAATGAATATGCCGCCGTGCCGCTCGTGAAACTTCCTTTGAGCGACAGGAACGGAGTCTTCGAGACGTATGATTCCATCAGCCTTACTGCCAGCGGCTCATCGTCAACGACTATGCAACTGATCGTGTTCATATTCCGGTCTTGATTCGGAGCAGACTGCGATAGACGCTCTGCACCCTGCCATATTCAAAAGAATATGCTCCCGGGTAGAGCAGGTCGAGTCTGCGCTTAAGGTTTATTATTCCTATCCCGGATCCGCTCCGGTCGGTATCATCCTTTGGAAAACAACTGTTCTCGACGAGGCAGACGACATATTCCCCATCTTCCTTAAGCTCGATCCTGATGAAGGATTCCTCCGTGTCGCTGATGCCGTGCTTGAAGGCGTTTTCAATAAGCGGGATGAAGAGGAGCGGCGCTATTTGCCTGTTTGACAGAGAACTCGAAAGAGACACTTCCAGTCTTACATCCGAAGTCAGCCGCGCGCCCATCAGTTTGACATATTCATTGAGGAACTCGCACTCCTTGGAAAGAGGAACGGTGTCCTTCTGGCTTTCGTAGAGGACGTAGCGCAACATTCCGCTGAGGTCGTGGACGGCTTCCTGCGCCTGCGTGGGGTCGATCTGGATCAGTGAGTAGATGTTGTTCAGCGTGTTGAAGAGGAAGTGTGGATTGACCTGGCTCTTGAGGTTGGCGAGCTCGGCCTCTATGTTGTTCTTCTCGATCTCCTTGCGCTGTGCCTCGTTGTTGTACCACTCGGTTGTCATTTTGACCGCGACGGCTATACCCACGATCGCCAGATAGATCACCGTGTTGCGGAACGTGAAACTGATAGTGTCGAGTGTGGAATGAGGCGGAGGGGCGATGTCAGGCGAGATGATGTACCTGAAAAACAGGTGGACGGCGATGCTCACCTTTGCGATCAAAAGAGCGTTCCAGAACAGGAACGCCCCGAATCTCTTGTTTGACAGGAAGTGCTTTATCAGAAATAAGTAGTTGGTGTAGAACACAATGACGAACGAGATCGTCACCGGCAGGAACCGAGAATAGTCCAGTCCGCCGTGAAGCGCCCATCCCGGTTGCGGCGAAAAGAACGGCATCGCAAGGATCACCGCCCAGATCGCAAGGTGTATCAGCCAACCACTGTTTTTCCGCATATTCATAAGAGTCAAACTAGCTCGTCACACGCTGATCTTATCCAGTTCCGAAATCCAGATCTGCACCTGTGCGTCGGAAGGCATACGCCAGTCGCCGCGAGGCGAGAAGCTCACAAGGCTGATCTTCGGACCATCCGGCATACAGGAGCGTTTGAACTGCTGGCTGAAGAACCGCCAGTAGAACTTCTTCAACCACTTCAGGATCGTGGCTTTGTCGAAGGTCACGTCAGGATGTGTGGCTGCATTCTTTCCGCAGTCAATTCCGTTGGCGGCTTCTCCGAAAGCTCGGCAGGCCAGATGGAAAATCTTCACCGGAGAGTAACCGTACCTGATGAAGTTGTAGATGAAGAAATCGTGCAGCTCGTAAGGACCGATCAGATCCTCGGTCTTCTGCTTGATCTGTCCCTTTGAGTCAGCCGGCGTAAGTTCCGGACTGATAGGCGTTTCGGCGATGTCGATGAGGATTTCGGCCGCTGATCTTCCTCCATCGGTGGCCGCATCTGTGAACACATTCCTCGCCGCCCAGCGCACAAGGTACTTGATCAAGGTCTTTGGCACGGAAGCGTTTACGGCGTACATTGACATATGGTCACCGTTGTAGGTGCACCAGCCGAGAGCCAGCTCGGAAAGATCACCTGTGCCGATCACAAGGCCGTTCTCTTGATTGGCGATGTCCATCAGAATCTGAGTTCTCTCGCGGGCCTGAGCGTTCTCGTAGGTGGAGTCCATTACTTTCGGGTCGTGACCGATGTCTTTGAAATGCTGCTCCACGGCGGCCACAACGGAGATCTCACGTGTAGTCACGCCCAGAACCTCCATCAGATCCACAGCGTTGGATTTGGTGCGATGCGTCG
>CAVKYA010000324.1:0-3171 GCA_963660255.1 Bacteroidaceae bacterium
CATCTTTGAATGAGAATTCCTTAGAATAATCCGAGTCCCCAATTTTCTGCTTTTCCGGGTTTTGTATATTCGAGAAAAGGTTCATTTTAAGGAAATTTGCAAGTAGCAACGAGGCTTTCGTAAATGTTGACTTTCCAGAATTGTTCTCACCTACCAGAATTGTGACACCTCCGAGATCTATCGCCGGGAAGTCCTTGAATTTCCTAAAGTTTCTGAATCCGATATTACTAATCATATGATTTGTTTTTTTGTTTGCGTAATTTAGTCATTAAGTTTAATATTCACAAGTAAAGGTCATTCGGCCAATGCCAATGACACGCAAAGGTGTATATTCCCTATTCCTTGTCAAAATACCCTTTCTTCAGGCGGTCTCGGGACGCACCGAGACGGTGGAGTCGGTAGTATCTGTCACGGCTGGCGCCTTCCCTCTTCCACATTTCTTTAGTGCCTTCTTCATCGGATGTGAAGTTCAAGGCATTGCTGATGCCGATTTGGTTCGCTACAGCAACCGCATCCTGATTCGCACCAATGTAGGCAAAAGCCCAATCTTTCTCGCTGAGCCTTTCTACCAGAGCTTTTATGCAGTCTGCGTCATATTCACGGGAAGAGTTCTCATAGCCATCCGTGATGATAGTGACCAGAACAAGGTCATCATCGGTGACGCTGGCTTCTAGTTTGGTAAGGGAATGCCCCATCGCATCCCAAAGTGGGGTACTCCCACTGGGACGATAGTCGTTCTTCGTCAAGTCTTTGACCTCATCTATTGGCTTGTTGTCTATCGTGACTCTGAATTGTTCGGACCCTCTGCCGGCAAATGAAACAAATGTTAAAAACTGCCTTTGTTCGGGGTGGGCTGTTTGGTTGGATTTGATGGTCTGAATGGTTTCATTCGCACCATTAAGAGTCGGTTTGTAAACAGAACTCATTGAACCGCTTTCGTCAAGAATGATCAGATTGTACACTTTGCCTGAAAGGCTTGTGCTTGCTGTGTCAGAGGAGGCTGTGTCGGAGTGGCCTTTCTTGAAATGCCCGAATAATGCGATTCCCAATACAATTGCCAGCAATGCGCCGATGCCAAGGAGTAGTGTGCTTGATTTTGTTTTCATATTCATTCAATTTTTATTTGTGCAAATTAAGGCATTCGTTGCGAAACCTATCTTCGCTTGGCGATGAATATGTCGGAGCGGAAAAATCATCAAAGGACTACCTTTTCAATGTCTGTAGGAACCTTGAAGGCTTTTGGGAATATCCATAGAAATTATACTCTGGATATGTCAGAAACAGATTCTCCTTTGTCCTCGTCGCGGCGACATACATTAATTTCTGGGAGTCGTTGAAATATTTCCTCTGCCCCTGCTTGTCAAGATCACGGGCGAAGTACGGATTCGGGAAATTCTCGTCCGACATTCCCATAATGAAAACGTTATCCCATTCCAACCCCTTCGCTGAATGTATTGTGGTCACTGTCAGGAAGTCGCCGGATACGGGTGTCGCGCATTCGACATAGTCCTTCTGGTAGAAATCACCGAAGGTGTCTTTGTCTGTGGCAAAGGCGAGAAGATAATCCTCGATGCTGCTGTACTGTTTTGATATTTCGAGCAGTTTCGCATAGTCGTCCGTGACCTCGTTGTAGCCGTTTAGGTAGTTGATAAGATCCACCACGGCGGCAGCGATGTCCGCGAAGCTCATCTCAGGATTATTCACCCGCGACTTTATCTCCTTGACGCGCTCTCCAAGGCCGGACTTGTAGAATGATTCCTCGGTGATGCCAACCTTGAAAACTTGTCCTATGCGCTTGATGCTGTATCGGTTGTCACTCTCAATTATGCGCATAAAGTGATTGAATATCTTCACCTGAGGCTTCACTACTTTCTTGCCTCCGAACACCTTGTACGGGATGTGGTTGAAGTTCAGAAGGTCAATGAATATGCTGAGATATTTAAGAGTGCGGCAGAGAACCGCTGACTTACGCAGACTGCCTTGTGAGCGGATTGTGTCAAGAACGAAAGGGGCCTCGCTTTCAGGATCATTCAATGCTTTGAGGTTCACGGAGCCGGAAACCTCGCTGAGAGACACAAGCTGAGGATTCGGGCAATCCGTAAATTGGAATGTGTTGACATAGTCTGCGACAACTTGAGGGCACCGGTATGTCTTCGTGAGTGTTTTTTTTGAATATTCACCTACTCCGCTCAGGAAATTGTTAAGGTTCTCGTATGAACCACCGTTGAATCCGAATATGTTCTGCTTCGGATCCCCGACAAGAAACAGCTTCATATTCGGAATGACCTCCATCAGGCGGGAGAAGATCGTGTAATTCATCTCATTAAGGTCCTGGGCTTCATCAATGACAAGGGTCGTGATCTGCTGGCGGATCCATAAGCGGAAAGCGTCATCCCCATTCAAAGATTCCAGGAATCTGTTAAGAATATCTTCGATAGAGATGATGTTGTAGCGTTTCTTGATGTCCGCCACGGCTGCCCGAAGAGCCGGATTCTTTGTCTTGAGATATGACCTCAAACACTTGGCGATCTCTTCCGCAGAGTAAGCGTTCACCAATTGGACACGGATCTCATCCGCAAGGTCATTGATGTCGGAGTCGTCAATGATGATGTAGTTGAACTCTCGTCCATTGACCGCATAGTATGACTTCATCATCTTGAAACAGAACGCGTGGATCGTACCGTTATAGAAGTCGTACTCCTTGCTGAGTTGAGTCTCGAAAGCCTTTTTACGGAACTTATATCCCAGTTCATCGGCCGCCGTGTTGGTGAAAGAAAGCGCCACGATCCTTTCCTTGACATTTGAGACATTGATGTACCACAACAGTTTGTTTATCAAAAGATGTGTCTTGCCGGTGCCCGGGCCGGCGCTGACATAAACCACCTTGCTCGCACAGAGGACAGCATCTTTCTGCTGGTCGTTCAGATCCGCCAGCACTCCGACAGGATTGTAACCGATGAAATCAAGCGTGGCATCGTCCGGCATAACTTTGGTTGCGACGTAGATAAGTCTTACCAGAGCATCGTAAAACAAAGTCAGGCGCTTCTTGTCTATCTCAACGTTGTTGTGGACAATATTGTTGAGTTCATCTTTCAGTTTGAAGGCAAGGTCGCTTACCTCCTTCTGTGTGTTCCATTTGTAGAATTCCCTCATAGCGTCGCAGAGTCTGCC
>CAVKYA010000325.1:0-3164 GCA_963660255.1 Bacteroidaceae bacterium
CCGTACTTCACATTGATGAAGTCCACGCACTTCTGCATAATCGCCTTCTTGCTCTCGAACTCCTTGCGGTCGTGGTCACGGATGATGTACGTGATGTCCGCCTCTTCGACGGAACCATTGATGCCCACGACGTGGAAAAATCCCTCATATCCTTCGGTATATTCAGGTCTCTGCTGAACAGGAAGCAATCCGTTCATCTCCATCGCGATCAGAATCGCGTTCTTCATCTTACCCTTGGCGTAGCCAGGATGAACGTTGCGGCCCTGAATATGGATCTTTGCCGAAGCCGCGTTGAAATTCTCAAACTCCAACTCACCGATCTCGCCGCCATCCATTGTGTAGGCATATTCAGCCCCGAACCTCTTGACATCGAATTTGACAACTCCGCGTCCGATTTCCTCGTCCGGAGTGAATCCGATCTTGATCTCACCGTGTTTGAACTCCGGATGCTCCACTATGTACTGTACAGCGTCCATAATCTCCGCTACTCCGGCCTTGTCGTCCGCTCCGAGAAGCGTTGTCCCGTCCGTTGTGATCAGCGTCTGCCCCACATAGTGAAGCATCTCCGGGAACTCCGAAGGCTTCAGCGTCAGGCCCGGCACTCCTTTTAAAGGAATATCCCCACCATCATATTCATTGATTATCTGAGGTTTGATGTCTGCCCCCGATGCGTCCGGAGCGGTGTCAACGTGGGCGATGAAGCCGATCGCAGGCACTTTAGCCTCGATGTTCGAAGGGATCGAACCCATCACATAACCATATTCATCAAGAGTGGCTTCCACTCCGAGAGCCTGAAGCTCATCGCGCAACATGCGGAGCAGGTTCAGCTCCTTCTCCGCCGACGGCTGGCTTTCTGATTCCTCGTTCGACTGAGTGTCAATACTGACATACCTCAGGAACCTGTCCAAAACTTTTTCCATATTCATTGAATTTTATTCCTTAGCCCTCAAAGAAGCGATCACCGTGTAGGCGATGATCCCGATGAACGGAATGATGGCGATCGCCTCGCCATACTGAGCGTTCCATCCCGCCATGAACCAATCCACATTGAAGAATTTGAGCAACGCGCTGACAACGCCCATCAACGCGCCTCCCGCGATGAATCCCGAAGCGATCAGCGTCCCCTTGTTCAGACGAGCCTCGTTCAGAGCCTTGTCCTTAGAGCGTGTGCTGACGTACCAAGAGATCGCTCCGCCGACCAGCAACGGCAGGTTCAGATCGATCGGGATGAACATTCCAAGCGCGAACGCCAACGCCGGTATCTTGAAGAAAGTCAGCATGATGGCAAGCACCGCGCCGATCCCGTAAAGCAGCCACGGAGCGCCACCGCCGTTCATCATCGGCTGGATCACCGCCGCCATCGCGTTGGCCTGGGGAGCCACAAGCGCCTGATCCCCGACGAACCCGTAAGTCTTGTTCAGCACCAGCATCACACCGCAGACAGTCGCCGCCGCAACGGCCACGCCCACGAACTTCCATCCTTCCTGCTTCTTAGGCGTGCTGCCGATCCAGTAGCCGATCTTCAAATCGGTGATGAACGAGCCCGCCACAGAAAGAGCCGTGCAGACAACACCACCGATGATCAGGGCCGCAGCCATTCCGGCATTGCCCTTAAGTCCCACAGCCACAAGGATAAGCGCGGCGATGATCAGAGTCATCAACGTCATTCCGCTCACCGGATTGGTGCCCACGATGGCGATGGCGTTGGCCGCCACGGTCGTGAACAGGAACGAGATGATAGCCACGATCAGCAGCCCGACAACCGCCTGCCAGATGTTGTTCACCACGCCGCCAAAAGCGAAGAACGCGAACACCGCCAGAAGCGTCAACACGATGCCGAACACGATAGTTTTCATAGGAATATCCTCCTGTGTCCTCTCGGTTGCCTCCACCTTTCCGCCCTTCTTGCCGAACTCGCCGACAGCCAGACCGACAGCTGATTTGATCACGCCGAACGACTTGATGATGCCGATGATGCCCGCCGTCGCGATGCCACCGATTCCGATGTGCCTTGCATAATCCTTGAATATCTGGTCGGGGCTCATCTCCCCGATTGTCATTGTCACTCCGGTGCCCATCAGATCAATCACTTGACCACCCCAAATGAGGTTCATCAGCGGAATGATCACCAGCCACACCAGAAAGCTTCCGCAGCAGATGATGAAGGCATATTTCAGCCCCACGATGTAGCCAAGACCAAGTACCGCCGCTCCCGTGTTCAGTTTCAGCACGACCTTCGCCTTGTCCGCGATTGTTTGTCCGAATCCCATCACGGTTGTGCTCACCGTGTCCGCCCAAGCTCCGAATGTGCTGACAATGAAGTCGTAAAGACCTCCGATGAGACCGCTCACCAGAAGCGTCCCCGCTCCTTTGCCGCCGCCCTCGCCGCTCACAAGGATCTGAGTTGTCGCCGTCGCCTCAGGGAAAGGATATTTCCCGTGCATCTCCTTCACGAAATATTTCCTGAAAGGGATGAGGAATAATATTCCCAGAACACCGCCGAGCAGCGACGAAAGGAACATCTGCATAAAGTTGACGTCAACTCCCAGAATGTAGATGGCAGGGAGTGTGAATATCGCACCCGCCACCACGGCTCCGGAGCAGCCTCCGATGGACTGGATGATGACGTTCTGCCCAAGGCCTTCCTTCTTGCCGAGCGCGCTTGTGAGGCCCACGGCGATGATTGCGATCGGAATCGCCGCTTCGAACACCTGTCCCACGCGCAGCCCCAGATAGGCCGCCGCCGCGGAGAAGATGACCACCATCAGCAATCCCAAGGTCACTGAATATGGTGTCACTTCCGCCCATTTCCTTTCCGCCCCCAATAGCGGCTTGTACTCCTCGCCCGGTGCCAGCTCCCTCTGAGCGTTCTCCGGTAAAGCATTCCTTTTTTCTTCCATTCTCTTTATTTTGTTTTCATTTCTTTCTTTTCACTAGGTCGCTTCGATGCTTCGACAAGCTCAGCAACCGAGTGAGGTTGCGCTTGCTGAACTTGCTCATTTCGGTCGCTGTGGTTCGACGAGCTCACCAACCGCTTGTCGAAGCGACCTCCCCGCTCGTTGCACTGTCCTTTCCGGTCGCTGAGCTTGCTACTTTCGGTCGCTGAGCCTGTCGAAGCGCCGAAAAGCCCGACACAAAAAACAAATATACTATATTAAGGTGAA
>CAVKYA010000326.1:0-3154 GCA_963660255.1 Bacteroidaceae bacterium
GGTGGTTTAAAAGTTAAAGGAATATAACACTTTAATTAAACAACAAATTTAGTATTTATGTCTTTCAAAAAGATCGTATTGTCTCTAGTCCTCGTACTGGCGCCATTGGCGGTTTTGGGTCAGACCAAAACAATCAAGGGTGTGATCTATGAGGAGGAAACCGGCGAAACTATGCCGGGAGCGACAGTGTCGGTCGTCGGATCCACAAAGGGTGTGATGACTGACCTCGACGGTTCTTTCGAACTGTCCGGAGTCAAGCCGACCGACAAACTCAAGTTCGAGTGCCTTGGAAAGGAAACTCAGATCTTGGAGGTCGGGAGTATGACCAACTTCATCGTTAAGCTGAAAAACGCGGCTAACGAACTGGACGAGGTGACCATCGTCGCCTTCGGTAAGCAGAGAAAGGAAAGCACTGTGGCCGCCATCACAACAGTTGATGTCGGAACCCTCAAGGTGCCGTCCAGCAACTTGACCACAGCACTTGCGGGTAATGTCGCCGGTGTCATCGCCTACCAGCGTTCCGGTGAGCCGGGCCAGGACAACGCCGACTTCTTCGTGCGTGGTATCACCACTTTCGGCGCGAACACCAGCCCCCTCATCCTCATCGACAACATCGAGCTTACCTCCACCGACCTCGCCCGCCTTCAGCCGGACGACATCGAGAGTTTCTCGATTATGAAGGACGCGACGGCGACGGCACTCTACGGAGCCCGTGGAGCCAACGGTGTCATCTTCGTGACCACAAAGCGCGGCCAGGAAGGCCCGGCGAAGATCTTCGCCCGTGTCGAAACCTCGATCTCCCAGCCGACTGACGTTGTGCAGCTTGCCGATCCTATCACCTATATGAAATCCTACAACGAGGCCATCACTACCCGTGACCCTCTCGGAGACCTGATGTACTCTTACGACAAGATCGAGAACACCGGAAAACCGGGCTCCAATCCGTACATCTACCCGGCCAACGACTGGTACAAGATGCTCTTCAAGGATTATTCCACGGCATACCGCGCAAACGTTTCCGTACGCGGTGGAGGCAAGGTTGCGACCTATTACGTGTCCGGTGCTTTCACCGAGGACACCGGTATCCTGAACGTCGATAAGAGAAACAGTTTCAACAACAACATCGACCAGAAAACCTACACTCTGCGTTCCAACATCGACATCAATGTGACCCCTACAACAAAACTGGCCATCCGCCTTACCGGAAACTTCACGGACTACCGCGGACCGCTCGATGGAGGCAACAAGGTCTATGTGGACGTGGTTCACTCCGACCCGGTGCTCTTCCCGGCGTACTACCCGATGGACGATGACCACATCGGCATCAAGCACATTATGTTCGGTAACTGGGATAAAGGTGGCTACACGAACCCTTACGCCAATATGGTCAAGGGTTACCGCGATTACCAACGTTCCCAGATGATCGCCGCTGTGGAACTCAATCAAGATCTTAATTTCATCACAAAAGGTCTCAGTGCGATGACGTTGTTCAACCTGACCCGTCTTTCCGACTTCAGCGTGAACCGTCAGTTCAGTCCTTATTGGTACACGATGGACAACTACGACTCCTACACTGGAGAATACCACTTGCGTAGAATCAACGATGATGGTACAGACTACCTCACTTATAACGAGGGCAGCAAGACTGTGCAGAACACATTATATTCAGAGACAAGGCTCAACTACGCACGCGACTTCGGCCGCAGCGAGGTGACAGGCCTTTTGGTTCTCACCGCCTACGAGTCCCGCAAGGCCAACGCCGGTTCCCTTCAGCTTTCCCTTCCTTCCCGCAACGCCGGTCTTTCCGGACGTTTCACCTATGGTTGGGACAAGAGGTATTTCACTGAGTTCAACTTCGGTTACAATGGATCCGAGCGTTTCCACAAGTCACACCGCTGGGGATTCTTCCCTTCAGCCGGAGCCGCTTGGGTGATGTCCAACGAGCCTTGGTTCAAGTCGTTGAAGAAAACGGTGGACAACCTCAAATTCCGTGTTTCCTACGGTCTCGTCGGAAACGACAAGATCGGTAATGAAAACAACCGTTTCTACTACCTCTCTGAAATGAATATGAATAGTTCCGCCAATCAAGCGTTCTTCGGAGATCGCAGACAGGTCAACTACAAAGGAATCGACGTCACACGCTACGCCAACGAGGCTATCACTTGGGAAAGGTCTTACAAGACCAACTACGCTGTCGAACTCGGCCTGTTTGACAACTTCGACCTTATCGCCGAATACTTCACCGAGAGACGTAAGGACATATTTATGACCCGTGCCGACGTTCCTGAGACGATGGGACTTCAGGCCGGAATCTCCGCCAACATTGGTGAGGCGAGGGCACACGGTGTCGATCTTCAGGCTGAGTACCAGAAGGTTTGGAACAAGGATTTCTGGACATCAGCAAGAGCTAACTTCACTTGGTCAACCGGCAAGTACGATGTCTATGAGGAACCTACCTATCCCGAAAAGTACCGTCAGCACGCCGGCTACTCAATCAAGCAGACCTGGGGCTACATCGCCGAGCGTCTGTTCATCGATGACGAGGAGGCCGCCAACAGCCCAGACCAGACTTCATTCGGATCTCCTTATGGAGGTGGTGACATCAAGTACACCGATGTCAATGGTGACGGTAAGATCACGACCGCTGATATGGTTCCAATTGGTTACCCGACATCTCCTGAGATCATCTACGGATTCGGTGTTTCACTCGGTTACAAAGGGATTGACCTTTCCGTGTTCTTCCAAGGGCTTGGACGAGAGTCATTCTGGATTGATGCGACCAGTACCTATAGCACCAGATATAACAGGTACGGTACCGCTCCGTTCGTGAACAACACCCAGTTGCTCAAGGCTTACGCTGACAGCCACTGGAGCGAAGACAACCGTGACATCTACGCCCTTTATCCAAGGTACAGCGCTTACGAAAACCTCAACAACACCGCGACAAGCACCTGGTGGATGAGGGACGGTTCATTCCTTCGTCTGAAACAACTTGAACTCGGTTATACCATTCCACAGAAATTGACTACCAAACTCCACATTGGAAGTCTGCGTGTCTATTTCCAGGGCAATAATCTCTTGTGCTGGAGCAAGTTTAAGCTTTGGGATCCCGAGCTTGCCGGGAATGGCCTTAATTACCCTATTCAGAGGACAT
>CAVKYA010000327.1:0-3150 GCA_963660255.1 Bacteroidaceae bacterium
CAGGATGTGGCTTACAATCCTGTCGTGATGTCCTATCTTCTTGTCACTCAAGATAATGTTCTTTGGTTCGTGCGCAAGGGGCCGACTCCTGATGAAGATGATGAGACTGAGGACAGCTTCCAAGAGTTGTTGGCGGACGGAGTGAGCATCCAGGAATATTCCGATGTCGAGACCGCACTTTCAAATCTTGTGGATGGAAACTATATCAAGGTCTTGTTTGTGGACCCTGTGACGTTGAATTACAGTTTGTTCAGCATTCTGAACGCACGCTATGTCATCACTGGTACATCTCCTGTGGGGTTGCGCAAGTCCGTCAAGAACGATGTAGAGATCTCCGGGATGAAGGAAGCACACCTTGAGGATGGTATCGCTATGGAGCGTTTCCTCCACTGGCTGCAAACTTCCGTTGAGGCTGGCGATGCGATCAATGAATATGAAGCCTCACAGAAGCTGCACGAGTTCCGCAGCGAGATCGAGGGCTTCCGTGGCGAGAGTTTCGAGACGATCTCCGCTTATGGTCCGAACGCTGCTCTGCCTCATTATGTTACTCCTGAGGAGGGTTCCGCTGAGATTTACGCTGAGGGACTTTATCTTTGCGATTCCGGCGGTCAGTACCTGTTCGGAACCACGGATATCACCAGAACTGTTCCTCTTGGGCCTTGCTCACAGTTGGAGAAAGAAGACTATACGCTGGTTCTGAAAGGCCATATAGCTTTGTGCAAGGCTGTTTTCCCTAAAGGAACGGCTGGCTGTCAGCTTGATGTCTTGGCCCGTGAGCCGCTTTGGAGCGCAAAACGTAATTTCGGCCACGGAACCGGCCACGGTGTCGGATTCTATCTCAATGTCCACGAAGGCCCGCAGGACATCCGTCAGAACTTCAACCGTCAGGCCCTTCTTCCGGGAATGATCACGAGCGATGAGCCGGGAATATACCGTGAAGGCAAGTTCGGCATCCGTCACGAGAACCTCATCCTTTGCGTCGATGCCGGGGAGAACGATTTCGGCCACTGGCTTCAGTTCGAGCCGTTGACCCTATGCCACTTCGACACCTCGATCATCGTCAAGGACCTCCTTGACCGCTCCGAGATTGACTGGTTGAACGCCTACAACGAGCGCGTTTACCGCACCCTTTCCCCACGGCTCTCATCGGAGGTCGCCTCTTGGCTCCGCCAGAAGACCCTCCCGATTTAGATTTTTTTCGTGGCATCTATCGCTTCGACAGGCTCAGCGACCAAAAGCGACCGTGGAACACCATCGGGTGGTTGAATTATACAGTTGAAATTTTCGGTTTGTTTGGTAAGTCCAGAGAGCCTCTGTTCTGAATTTTTGTAACGTGAAAAATTCAGGTTAGAGGCTCTCTGGACTATATACTGGACTACGTAATTGTGAATCTGTGTTCCGTCTTTGTGAGTCTGTACACCAGCCTTAATCTTTGAGCGATTACTTATTCAAAGCGTCAGCCGACTTGATGTACTTCGCAAGTTCCGCATCGGAGACGTGGAAGTTCTGCATCTCGCCGGAAAGGTACTGGTCGTAGGCACTCATATCCACGAAACCGTGACCGGACAGGTTGAACAGAATCGTCTTTTCCTCACCGGTCTCCTTGCATTTCAAGGCTTCGTTGATGGTCGCTGCGATTGCGTGACAGGATTCAGGAGCGGGGATGATACCTTCGGTCTGGGCGAAGAGGATACCTGCCTTGAAAGCGTCAAGCTGCTCGATGTCAACTGCTTCCATATAGCCGTCCTTCATCAGCTGCGACATTATCACACCAGCTCCGTGGTAACGAAGTCCGCCAGCGTGAATGGTCGCCGGCTTGAAATCGTGACCAAGAGTGTACATAGGCAGAAGCGGAGTCATACCGGCTTCGTCACCGAAGTCATATTCAAACTTGCCTCTCGTGAGCTTAGGGCAGGAATATGGTTCCGCTGCGATGAAGCGGGTCTTCTTGCCTTCCTGAATATTATGTCTCATAAACGGGTAGGCGATTCCGCTGAAGTTCGAGCCGCCTCCGAAGCAGGCCACAACGATGTCGGGATATTCCCCGGCCATCTCCATCTGCTTCTCGGCCTCCAGTCCGATGACTGTTTGATGCAGACAGACGTGGTTCAGTACGGATCCGAGCGTGTACTTACAGTTCGGTGTGCTGACCGCAAGCTCGATGGCCTCTGAGATGGCGCATCCAAGAGAGCCCTGATCGTTAGGATTAGCCGTGATGATGTCCTTTCCGGCCCTTGTGGACATTGACGGGGACGGGGTGATCGCCGCGCCGAATGTCTGCATAATCGACCTTCGGTAAGGCTTCTGCTGGAAACTGACCTTTACCATATAGACGGCGCAGTCGATGCCGAATTTCTTGGCGGCGTACGACAGAGCTCCGCCCCATTGTCCGGCTCCGGTCTCGGTGGTGATGTTGGTGATTCCCTGCTCCTTGGCGTAATAGGCCTGAGCCAGAGCGGAGTTCAGTTTGTGGGATCCGGCAGGGGATACACTCTCATTCTTGAAGTAGATGTGTGCCGGAGTACCGAGTGCAGCCTCAAGGTCGTAGGCTCTGACCAGAGGAGTGCATCTGTAGCCGGCGTACTGCTCACGTACCGGCTCCGGAATAGGAATCCACTCGTCTGTCGTGTTAAGTTCCTGGTCAGCGCACGCCTTGCAGAAAATTGGATAGAGATCCTTAGACTTTAACGGCTCGTGTGTCGCAGGGTTGAGGATCGGCATAGGCTTGTTAGGCATCACGGCCTGCATATTGAACCAAGCCGTTGGGATTTCGCTCTCGGGGAGCAAGAACTTTTTCTGTCTCATTTTGTTGTTCGTTTTAGAGTGTTAACTATTTAATAAATCACGTTGTCTTGTCGGTTGCTTTGGCCACTTTGGTCGCTGAGCTTGTCGAAGCGTCAATGCGTGAAGCGTCGAAGTGACTTAACTGTTGTTCTGTTTTTATTTATATAGTCGCTTCGACAGGCTCAGCGACCGGAATTGTGGCTCAGTGACCGGGTGGAGTATAACAAAAAAGGGGCGACCGTTTTCGGTCGCCCTTGAATTTCATTTAGGACCCTGACTATATCAATGCGTTAGCCTGAAGGAATGAGTTTATACCAACAGCCGCGAAGCCAAGGCAGATCAGCGTGGCGACCACGATGCCGATCA